>CAIKID010000241.1 GCA_903827345.1 uncultured Actinomycetes bacterium
CGTACCGCGCCCGCCTCAAAGACGAAATCGAAGGCGAATGAGATGGTTGTCGCCGCCCTCGGCCAAGTATTTGAACAATTCGGGGTAGAGGCTCGGGTTACTGGGTTTATGCGTGGGCCAACGGTCACGCGCTATGAGGTTGAGTTAGCTGGTGGAGTTAAAGTAGAAGCAATTACCGCACTTGCCAAGAATATTTCTTATGCGGTGGCAAGTGGGGATGTTCGTATTCTTTCGCCCATTCCCGGCAAGTCCGCGGTTGGAATCGAAATTCCCAATACCGATCGCGAGATCGTGGCGCTAGGGGATGTGCTTCGTTCTTCTGTCGCAATGAATGAGACGCACCCCATGGTGGTCGCTTTGGGTAAAGATGTTGAGGGCAATTTCATCTGCGTGAACTTGGCGAAGATGCCGCACCTACTTGTTGCCGGCGCAACGGGCGCGGGTAAGTCATCGATGATTAATTCCTTGATTGTTTCTATTTTGATGCGATCAACCCCTGATGAAGTACGTCTTGTTATGATCGATCCAAAGCGCGTTGAACTCACGAGCTATGAAGGTATTCCACATCTCATCGCCCCCATCATCACAAGCCCTAAGAAGGCTGCAGATGTTCTGGCTTGGGTGGTACGCGAAATGGATCAGCGTTATGACGATCTATCCCACTTCGGATTCCGCCATATCGATGATTTCAATAGAGCGGTAAAGGCGAAGAAGGTTGCTCCTCCCGAAGGCAGCGAGCGAATTCTCGAACCGTACCCATACCTGCTCGTGATCATTGATGAGTTGGCCGACCTCATGATGGTTGCCGCTCGTGAAGTGGAAGAGAGCATTGTTCGTATTACTCAGCTTGCTCGCGCTGCGGGAATTCATCTGGTTATTGCAACTCAGAGGCCGAGCGTTGATGTTGTCACTGGTTTGATTAAGGCGAACGTCCCCTCCCGACTCTCCTTTGCCACTTCGAGTCTTGCCGACTCCCGCGTTATTTTGGATACTCCCGGCGCAGAGAAATTAGTTGGTCAAGGCGATGCGCTATTCCTTCCTATGGGCGCCAGCAAGGCAATGCGCATTCAAGGGGCATATGTTTCGGAGCGTGAATCAGAGGCCGTTGTTAATCATGTGAAGTCACAAGCGCAACCAGTATTCAGAGTGGATATCAATGCGCCGGCTGTAAGTAAGCAGATTGAAAATGATATTGGCGATGATATGGAGCTACTACTGCAAGCGATCCAACTCGTTGTCGGCACACAGTTTGGTTCGACATCGATGTTACAAAGGAAATTACGCGTCGGCTTCGCCAAGGCAGGACGCCTCATGGATCTGATGGAGAGCCGTGGCATCGTGGGCCCATCTGAAGGCTCCAAGGCGCGCGAGGTACTGATTAACGCTGAGCAAATGCCAGACTTGCTAGAGCAAATTCAGGGTTACATTTAGGGTGAATTTTGGGGTCGCGCGCTCAGGCGACCAGTCATTCTCAGCAAAATAATTAGGTCTCTGAGCAGTTGGGGGTTTACCCTTAGGTTCTCACTTTCCCCCAGATTGTGGCTTGGTTTTCTCCGAGCATGAGTCAAGTAATGAGGCACAGATGTCAGTAGGCATACTTCTCCGCCAAGCACGTGAATCTGTTGGCATGCCACTTGAAGAGCTCTCTGAAATTATCTGTGTTCGTCGCACCGTCTTGAACGATCTGGAACATGATAATTTTGAATCATCAGGCGGCCTGACATATGCGCGGGGACATATCCGCAATATTGCGCGCGCCCTTAACGCAAATGAAAACCTTCTTGTCGATGAGTTCAATGCGATGAATCAGGATTTTAATCGTCCGATGATCGACCTCTTAAATGAAAATAACGCTACCTCCGCGACGCGCAAGGAAAGCAAAATCTCCTTCGGAACAATGGCTAAAGCCGCCGCTGTCGTTGTAGCTCTTTTGATTGCCGTTCCAACCGGCGCATCTTTTATTCATTCTTCTAAGAAGCCCGCTGCCAAACCTTCTACCGCCGCATTGGCTCTTGCCTCGACACCGACCACAACTAACAATCTTGCTGGAACAACAGCCGTTGCAACTAAGACTTCACCGGTATCAGTATTGGTTACCGCAAGTTTTGGCTCCACTTGGCTCGCTGTTACGGATAGTTCGGGAGTCCAAATTTTTAGTGGGATGCTCGCCAAAGGGTCATCGCAGTCATTCGGCGATAGCCAACTGATTAATGTAACTATTGGCAATGCTGGCGCCGTTAATCTCAATGTAAATGGCGTAGACGCAGGTGCTCCAGGCACTCGAGGAGAAGTTGTCCATCTTCAATTTGGTCCAGGGGCTTCTTCCCAAGGCTAAATCACCTTAAATCTCTACCTGCGCGCAAACCTTCGCGGTGGCAGGTACCATGGCACCAATGAGTACCCCATCTCCAAGAACGCTGAACCTACCGAATGCACTCACCGTGCTGCGGTTGCTCGCGCTCCCATTCTGCGCCTATGCGCTCTTTAAAGATGGCGGAGACTCTTCACTCTGGCGAGTAATTGCCTGGACTGGATTCTTTCTCGTCGGCGTCACCGATTTGATGGATGGTCGACTCGCTCGCTCTCGCAACCAAGTAACAAGTTTTGGAACATTTTTGGATCCGGTCGCCGATAAGGCGGCGATAGGCACTGCAATGATTGGATTATCGATTCAAGGAAAATTGTGGTGGTGGGTCACGCTTGTGATTCTCTTCCGCGAGATAGCAGTTACCCTTTTACGTTTGGCTGTCATCAGGGGCGGAGTCATCCCAGCGAGCAAGGGCGGCAAGCTCAAGACGATGATGCAGGGTTTTGGAATCGGTTTCTACATTCTGCCTCTGCCGAGCTGGCTGCATATTCCGCGCGATATCTTTATGGCGGCGACAATCACCATTACCTTGACGACCGGCTTCGACTACTTTAAAAAGGTCATTCGTAAGTGAGCGCTAATCTCGATGTCACGGCCATCATCAAACTCATGAAGCGCAAAGGCTTAACCTTGGCCACCGCCGAATCGATTACCGGTGGGGGATTGGGCGAACTTTTTACCTCGGTTCCCGGTTCCTCTGCGGTTTACCAAGGCGGATTTATTACTTACAACGATGTAAGTAAGACAAAATTTCTAGGGGTAGCAAAGCGGATTTTGAATAAGCACACCGCGGTCTCGGAAGAGGTGGCAATCGCCATGGCGCAGAGCGCACGAGCGCAATTTAAGAGCGATTACGCGATCTCCACGACCGGAGTTGCTGGCCCCGGGCGGGCATATGATCAAAAAGCGGGTTCAGTGTGGATTGCGATCGATAGCCGCGCCGGCACCGTGAGCGTGCAACTCGCACTTTCAGGCGATCGTGCTGCAATTCGCCACGCAACATTAGAGAGCGCTTTAGCCACCTTTTCCCGTATCCTTATCCCGTGATTCTTCTCCGCTCCCACATAGGTTCTGCGCTGCGCGCATCGCGCATCGCGCAAGGCCGCACCCTGCGCGATGTCGCCAAAAGCGCCCGTGTCTCACTGGGTTATCTCTCTGAGGTCGAGCGCGGACAGAAAGAGGCCTCTTCCGAGCTTCTCAATTCCATCTGCAACGCCCTGCAAATTTCATTAGGTGAAGTTCTCTTGATCGTCTCTGCTCAAGTTCGAACTCACGAAGCTCCTACCCTCACTGTGGTGGATGACGCCGCGTAATTAGCTTCAACGCGAGCCACATCCAAAGCTCAACCCCATCATGGCAACCAATCAGCGCTCGCGTATCGCAATTCTCTCTGGCGCAAAGATCGTAATCACTGAAGTCGGTTCCTACGAATCGAATATGCTCGATATCGCTGCCCGCGCTGAAGTCTCGCGCGCTACGGTTTATAACCACTTCAGCGACAAAGAAGAGATGATGACATCTCTCCTTGAATCCGAAATTCGCCGCCTCTTTGAAGTTGCCAAGAAAGCACCATCAAAGAGAGATGCACTCTTCGCCCTCTCCATTGAAATTTCTAAAGACCCAGCGCTGCGCAAGATGGTTGAAACAGATCCGCTCGATATCGCCAAATTTGTAACGGTTACCGACCATCCACTTTGGTCACTGATTAATGAATCGCTCGCTTCAATCTTCGGCGAAACTTCCGGTCTGGTTTTGCACTGGCTCATAGGTCAGGTTGCTGCACCTCTTACCCCTGCTGAAAGTTCATCGCAGGCGGATCAGCTCGCCCGCGCCCTATAACCAATGGCAATGCGAATAACTGAACTGCGCTTTCGCCTCTCGGAATACTTCAGTGACTCTGACACCTATTCGCGTGACATCGTCCACGCCGAGCTCGGCGGCCTTACGGTCAATGAGGCGCTCGCTCGCGGCTTTGAGGCCGGGGATGTCTGGAAGGCGATCGTCGCCCATAACCCCGAGATGCCAGCCAAGTTCCGCTAAAGCCATGGCTGACCTATTGATTGAAATCCGAGTTCGTCCCAACGCCTCACGGAACAAGGTGGGTGGCACGGCAGGGGATCCGCCTCGATTGGTAGTCGCGGTCCAAGCACCAG
>CAIKID010000242.1 GCA_903827345.1 uncultured Actinomycetes bacterium
ATATGTTCTCCAATTAAATTGACCCGTCCAGGAGCAGCTGCTACTACCTCTGGAGCACGGCCAAATAAATCTTTAAAGCGTTGCGATGTCTCTTGCACGATTCCCCTATTTGTAGGTCAATGAGTAGGCCAAGGTGTACTTACCTGGTTTGATAAGATATTTTTCTAGCGTGTCTGGACCACACGATGCTGTACCAACGCCACGATGAATGGTGTCTATGGAAACGACCGTCACCGAAGGTTTTAGTTCAACGTCATGGGTAGCTGAAGCTAATTCGCTAGCACGGTGCGGAGTAACCGATACCTGACCCGGTTTCTCTAGCTCGATACGAATCGTTTCATGATGATTGTTTGAGATCTCTAACCAACGCACATCGGCGTGGCCGCCGTTCTCCTGGGGCTTTACATAGGGAACGTATTGCTCGGCAACTTCAGATTCATATCGACCCACTGGACTTAACCGACGGTCGGGATAGGTCTCATTAGGACCAGTGCCAAAGTAACGAAGATGAGTGAAATTCCGGTCTAGTTCAAATGTTGTCCCCACTCGGGCGACATCGTGCAGGATTTTTGGAAGGGTGGTCTCTTCCACAACTCTGAATCCATCGACGATCTCACTAATAACCTGGGTTTGCTTGATTTCGATTCCAGTACTCGTGATGTAAATTGAAGAGACTTTATAACTATTTCCCAATTTCGCAATCTTTACCTTCGTGCGTTCGAGATTATCGATTCCCCATTCATGCCAGCGGGGCGAGATATTACCCATTATGTCATTATCTGTTGGAGCACGATAAAGGTTGAGGTGTGGAATAAATGAACCAAAGCCCATATAAATGGAGCCGTCATCATTCAACGTATTTGCGAGCGTTTTTGGTGCCATCACCTTGGCGGTTGGCAGCTTCTTCGATGGTAGCTTGAATTGAGCCCAACCAACTTCGGCATAGGCCGGCGCCCAAGCTGTCTCTGATTTTTTTACCACATTAAAACTGATGAAACGCTCTCCAAGATCTGGAGCGCTTTTAAGGAACTTGGAGGAAACTTTGACAGCACTCGTCGCCTGCGGAGCAATCACGGGAAGTTTCACACGACCGTAATCGAGAACTTCGCCATCTACCGAAATATTCCAAGCGATCTCATAATCCTTGGAATCTACAAAGAAGTTCTTATTCTTGACTTTAAATGTTCCAGTCACGGCACTCGATGAAGTTATCAAGAGCGGAGCAGCAATGGTCTTGAATTCGAGCATCGCGGGCTTTGGAGTCCGATCGGGAAAGACCATGCCATCGCAACAGAAGTTTCCATCGTGGCGTTCTTCGCCAAAGTCTCCACCGTAAGCGGAGCGCTTTGTACCGTCAGGAAGGGTCTGTTCGATTCCGTGGTCCCAGAACTCCCAAATAAATCCACCCTGCAAACCAGGAAGAGTATGTATCGCCTGCCAGTACTCTGCCAGTGTTCCATTGGAATTACCCATCGCGTGCGAGTACTCGCACATGATCAGCGGACGGGTGCCTACATTGGATTTTGCATACGAGATAATTGATTCAATGGATGGGTACATCGGACAAACCACATCGGTCAAAGAGTGATTCGTGGTCCAATAAGGTCTAATCGCACCCTCGTAATGCAAGGGTCTAGAAGGATCAAATTTACGGACATACGCAGCAGCAGCTTCGTGGTTTGACCCAGCTCCCGATTCATTGCCGAGTGACCACATAACGACTGAGGGATGATGGATATCGCGTTGCACCATTCGAGCGATGCGATCTACCCATGGCGTTAAGTAACGCTGATCATTGCATAATGCATTTTGAAAGGCGTGCGACTCGATATTAGCTTCCTCGATCACATAAAAACCTAGCTCATCTGCCAAATCCAAGAAAGCGGGATCGTTCGGGTAGTGTGAGGTGCGAACCGCGTTGAAATTAAATTTCTTCATTTC
>CAIKID010000243.1 GCA_903827345.1 uncultured Actinomycetes bacterium
GGATGGGCAAAAGTCGAAAGCACAATCGCAATTGCTGCTCCGATGAGGGTAGAGACCAGGCGCTTGCTGGCAGTTGTCTCGCTTAAACCGGGACCTAGAACAATGAGCGCAGTTACTGGAACATTGATCGTCGCCACTTCCCCCAGATGCAGAGCCCGAGCAGCCACCAACGAAATGAGTACGGTAATTCCAACGGTAATAAGTCCAGACCCAAAGTAGTGGAGTGCGCCCAGCGCTGCGCCGGCACCAACAGTTGAACCAACTATCTGGCCCAGACCCTCGCGGGTAGATTTATGAAGGGATGAGCGAACAGTTAGCGATGCGACGACAGCTGCAACAAGGCCACCATTTGTAAATGCCTTATCACCGACTTGCCACGCGATTGCAGCGGCGATCGAGGTAACTAATACCTGTTGGATCCAGTACCAGCGCAGAACAAATTGTTGCGCCAGTCGATTAAAGCGGATCTTCACACCTTAAATATAGGCGTTAAATAAAGAACTCAACCTCATTGCGTTGTGAAAGAGAGCGAGTAACCACCTGATTTGCACCTATTGTGCTGCCAGCGCCGATTGTCACGTTGCCCAAGACCTTTGCACCAGCCCCGAGGATGACATTATTTTCAATCGTTGGGTGGCGCTTGCCTTTATTAAGGGAACGACCCCCCAGGGTAACGCCGTGGTAAATGGTCACATCATCACCGACGATTGCAGTTTCACCGATAACAACTCCCATGCCATGGTCGATAAAGACGCGACGTCCAATTGTTGCCCCTGGATGAATCTCAATTCCAGTGCGGGTACGAGTGTGATTAGCCAATAAGCGAGCAATAAAGCGGAGGCGATTGCGCCAGAGCCAACTTTGGAAGCGATGCGCCCACAAGGCATGAACTCCAGGATATGTCAGCGCAACCTCAAAACGATTTCGCGCAGCAGGATCCCGCGCAAGTGCTGTGGCGAGATCCTCTGCAATGAATGACATATTAAATCGTTGGAGCTACTGGCTCGTCGATGAATTCCTTGTAGAGCGGCGTAGAAAGGTATCGCTCACCAAATGATGCGAGAACAACAACGATGATCTTTCCGGCAAACTCCGGACGATCGGCAATTTGTGAGACGCCCCAGAGCGCTGCACCCGATGAGATGCCGGCGAGGATTCCCTCTTCTTGTCCTGCGCGCTTGGCATAGGTAAAGGAATCTTCGGTTGGAGCGGAGAGAACTTCATCGTAGATCGTTGTATCGAGAACTGGCGGCACAAAGTTTGCACCGATGCCTTGTAATGGGTGGCCAGCAGGAGCTCCTCCAGTTAATACAGGTGATGCAGCAGGTTGCACTGCGAATATCTTGATATTTGGATTTTTCTCTTTAAGTCCTTGTCCGACGCCGGTGATGGTTCCGCCGGTGCCAATTCCCATCACAACTGCTGCAACTTGACCATCAGTGTCATTCCAAATTTCGGCTGCTGTCGTAGCGCGGTGAATAGCAGGACCAGCCTGGTTTTCAAATTGTCGAACAAGAACGCCACCTTCTTCGGTACCAATCTTCTCTGCGGCTTCGATCGCTCCGCGCATTCCGCCGGCTGCGGGAGTCAAAACAAGTTTTGCACCAAGAGCGCGCAGAAGTGCGCGGCGCTCCTTGGACATGGAATCGGGCATGGTCAACACAACTTTGTAACCACGTGCAGCTCCGACAGAGGCGAGAGCGATGCCCGTATTACCTGATGTTGCTTCGACGATCGTTCCGCCGGGCTTGAGCGCGCCAGAGTTCTCGGCATCATCCACCATGGCTACTGCGAGGCGATCTTTAACCGATGCAGTTGGGTTATAAAACTCCAACTTTGCAGCGATTATTGCTGTTGTATGTGGAAATAAGCGCTGAATCTTCACCAGTGGGGTATTTCCAAATACCTCTGAAATATTATTGTAAATCTTCACTATTTCTCCTCTTGGAATTTTATAAGTGGGTGATTTTGAAATGAAAAGTAAGGTTGAACTAGAAAAACTATTAGTTACAAAAACAAGTTTTGATGCGCATAAAATCAATAACTCGGCGCTTTACAAATGTCCCGCTCAATGAGTGGCGTTGATCGGCTGACATATCCCGAAGGTAGCAGAAGTTTCACAAACTTTCTCCCTGAGATTGAGCATCTGCAAGTGGTTCGCAATAAGGACCCCCGGCCGAGGCAATCGGGCCGAGGGTCCATTCACTTAATCTTCAAACTACTTCTGCAGATGCTCCTTGAGAACTTTATATTCCTCGACAGGCAGCTCGCCCTTAGCCAAGCGCATATCTAAATGCTCTAGAGCGGCCGTTGAATCTGCGCTCTTATTTGAACCTTTCGGAGATCCATCAGATTGAGACTTCGGTCCAACAAATCTGAACAATATCCAAACTAGCAATGCAAAAAAGGCGACCATCGCGATCATGCCAAGGATGTGATAGGCAGACCCAGATCCATATCCGTCCATCATTCCTCGACCATTGTCATTCCAGTCCATGTTTATCCTCACCTTCACCTAATAGTTTGTACGCAAGTTTGTAATTACAGTACTCCACTCTTCGCCGAGTTGCTCTGCGCGGGGTTGAGAAATCCGAGCACTAACACTCATACATTTTCCTTTTCCAGAGTGGGGTTGCTCACTCACCAGCTACACAGAGAACTATCATAAAACTCACCCAATAAATATAAGCCCGATGGCAAAGACACCGTAGAGAGATCCCACTACTGCAATCCGCAATGGAGTGAATCGCTTACTCTTGAGAAGGAAGAGTAAGTAAAGGACCGCCGCAATGGTCACCGCTCCGGAGAGTTTCAGAGCGGAATCAAATTTCCACGGTGTAAAAAGAATTCCCAGACCCGATGGGACCGTCGCTTGCACCATCATCGAACCACTGATATTTGCCAGCGCCAGTGATGTCTTTCCTTGTCGAATCCAAATGATTGCATTCATTACTTCTGGTAGCTCGGTGGCAACAGGAGACAACAAGAGAGCAGTCGCTGTGGCCGAAATTCCAAAGGCTGGTCCCGCCCATTCCAATTGGCCCACGAATAATTGAGAGGCCACAAAGATAACTCCCAGGCTCAATACTGTTTGCACAGCGATGGCCCAACCTGCAGGGGTCGCCCTCTTTGGTTGGAGCCGTAATGGTTCCAAATCGGCATCCGTGTGCTTTTCAGTATCTGCACGCATCTCTTTAATAAAGTAAGCGACATATGCCGCAAAGAAAAGGAGCCCAAGTCCGGGCTTCCACGAAAATGCAACAAGTCCGAGTGCGACCTTGAAAATGAAGATTCCTAGGAACCACTGTTGATCCTTGGGAAGTTGGCTGAGATCAACGCCCCGCAAAGGGTGCGCTCCCCGCTTCTTGCGAAGCAACATGAAGCCACTAACGCCGTATGCAATCGTGGCGAGAGCTAAAGGGCCACCCATCGCCGCTCCAACGCCAATGTCCTTCGAACTAATTCCATGGCGCATCGTGACAGCAACGAGCGTGACAATACTTTCGGGAAGCGCTGTACCAATCGCCGCCAAGATAGTTCCGATTGCCAAGGTGCCCATATTGAGGCGAACCCCGAGCCATTCGACGGCATTGACGAAGAATTCACAGGCTAAGTAGATGATGATTGCACAGGCCAAGAGCGCGAGAATATGCAGAGCCATCGGCAAGCAACCTTTCTAGATGAAGATCAGGCAGTGTTACTTGGCTTCTATCTCGCCGATCAATTTGAATTCGCTCGCGCCTAACTGGCCTTGCTTTGTATATAGCTCGAGCTTGGCGCGGGTGTCGGCGATATCTAAGTTACGCATAGTTAACTGGCCGATTCGGTCTGTAGGACCGAAGGCCGAATTCTCGTTGCGCTCCATGGAGAGTTTTTCTGGGTGGTAACTAAGTCCAGGGCCGGTTGTATTGATGATTGAGAAATCATCACCGCGACGCAGGCGGATAGTCACCGTGCCGGTAACGGCAGATGCAACCCAACGCGTTAAAGATTCGCGCAGCATGAGTGATTGTGGATCAAACCAGCGACCCTCATAAAGCAAGCGACCCAAGCGACGACCTTCGGCGTGATAGTTCGCGATGGTGTCTTCGTTATGGATTGCAGAGATTAAACGCTCGTACGCGATAAAGAGCAGCGCCATTCCTGGTGCTTCATAAATACCGCGGGACTTGGCTTCAATAATTCTATTTTCAATCTGATCGGCCATACCAAGACCATGACGACCACCAATGGCATTGACTTCGCGCATCAGTTCTACGGAATCGGCAAAGGTCTTACCATTAATTGAAAGAGGACGTCCTTGGGAAAATTCAACTGTTACATCTTCAGAATTGATGACAACCGTGGGATCCCAGAACTTGACTCCCATAATCGGATCAACGATTTCAATCGATGCATTGAGCTCTTCGAGGTTCTTCGCTTCATGAGTGGCACCCAAGATGTTGGCATCGGTTGAGTAAGCCTTTTCGGTGCTGTCGCGGTAAGGGAAATTACGTGCAACCAACCATTCCGACATCTCTTTACGCCCACCGAGTTCGGTGACGAAATCTTCATCGAGCCAAGGCTTGTAAATACGCAGCGCCGGATTAGCAAGTAATCCATAACGGTAGAAACGTTCAATGTCATTGCCTTTGTAGGTCGATCCATCGCCCCAGATCGAACAATCATCTTGCAACATGGCGCGCACTAATAATGTGCCAGTTACTGCGCGGCCCAAAGGCGTTGTATTGAAATATTGTTTTCCGCCCGAACGAATATGGAAAGCACCGCACGCGATCGCAGCAAGACCTTCTTCAACGAGAGCTAACTTGCAATCAATCAGGCGCGCATTCTCGGCGCCGTATGCAATCGCACGACCCGGAATCGAATCGATATCAGTTTCATCATATTGTCCGAGGTCAGCGGTGTAAGTGAAAGGAACTGCGCCTTTCTCGCGCATCCAAGCAACAGCGACCGAGGTATCGAGCCCACCAGAGAAGGCGATTCCGACTTTTTCCCCGAGGGGCAACTTTGCGAGGACTTTGGACATGGGCTGAGCCTACCTGCCTCATTATTCTCAGCCAAAAATAAGGAAAGGAGGCTGTTTTTCTAATTTGGGTGACTTAATCTAAAGCCTATGACTATCTCCAAAAAGAATTCTCTCCTCGCTCTCGCAACCGTTGCTCTCCTCGCTGTGAGCGTGCTTCCTGCGAACGCTGCGACGAAGGCAAAGCCAACAACCACTCCCAAGCCCACGGTAAGTGTGGCTCCGCGTGCTGGTGGATTTGGTGGCGGAGCAAACAATCCGGCCTTTGCAAAGTACACCGCATGTCTTGCAAAAGCTGGAATCAAACTTCCATCCTTTGGTGGTGGCCGTGGCTTTGGAACTCCCGGTACCCGTCCAACTGGCGCTCCAACCGGTGCACCTAGTGGAACTGCTCCACGCCCCCGTCCAACTTTTTCGATGACTCCTGCGCAACAGAAAGCATTCACGGCTTGTGCGGCACTTCGTCCATCAGCCGGTGGATTCGGAGCCGATGGTAGATCCGGTGGCATTGCACCCAAGGGTGGTGGAATTGCACCTAAGACTGGAACAAGCGCTGCCTACATCGCCTGCCTCAATGCACATGGAATTCCAGTGACGAACGCAGCAACTATCGCGGGCCTTGATAACCAAAATACCAAAGTGATTGCTGCTGAAATGGCTTGTGCCGGTAAATAAGTAATTAACTAAAGTGCAGTTGATCGATTCGCTCGATCCACTCACTCAAGCCAGAGTATTTCCGCACCACGATATGGATAATTAAATTATCGTGGTGCGGAAGATCTAGGCGATCGATGACAGCAGAAGCGCTACTCTCATCTGTTCTTAGTAACACCCAGAACCCTGAATCAGAGATACGGGCGAAGAAATCACCGCCCCGCAATCCGTGTTGTAGCGTAAAAGCAACTTCAATCAACGCTTCTTGAAAAGCTGCAACAGAGGCAAAACCATGAGGGGTTAAAGCGAGCGCCACCATCGTAAGTTCGCGAGCCTCGCGTGTCGCCGTTGCAATCTCGCGTTTCAGATTCTCTTGAAATAAGGCAGGAGACATGCTGGCAGTGAGTGAATCTGCACTGCCATCGCTCTGGAATTCGACATCTCGTAGGTCAAAATCGGCCATTTCGTAAGATTACTTGGATACTCTTCTGATGTGGCAATAAGTGATGCAGTATTTGAAAAGAGCCGCAAGGTTGCTATCCAAGCCTTGCGTTTAGAGTCGCTCGTCCTGCTCGCCCTAATTCTCTATCTGGCGCTCTTGGCTGCCTTCCGCACCAAACCTCTCAGCGCGCCACTCGCCCTCGCTGGCGATTTCATCGCGTTAGCTCTAGGCGCTATTGGACTCTTCGCCTGTTCGATCAGTTATAAAAATGGGAAGTCCTGGGGGCGAGCTCCTGCAGTATTAGCGAACTTGATCGCACTCGGCGTCGCTTATTTCATGCTCTCGGGAAAATTTTATATCGGTGCATATCCGTTAGGCCTGCTTGCAATCGTGACCACCGCTGTTTGTGTCCTGGGGTATCGCGAATAATCACCAATCAATAATTGCGCGCTCTTCCCATAAATATCCCGTTTTATCCTCTGCCGAATTGAACTCGCGTTGCGCCAACCAGAGCGCGGTATCGGCTCCCTCTGCAATCGATAATGGAGCATCGGGACCACCCATATCGGTTCTGGTGTGATTAGGGCAGAGCGCGTCCACTAACAAACCTCGCGAACCATGGCCGGTCTCATAAGCGAGGTTTCGTACCAAAGCATTTACCCCAGCCTTGCTAATTCGATATGGAACCAACCCACCTGCATTTCCCGGACCAGACATGCGACCCAAGCAGGCGCTAAAGGCAATGATTCGACCGTGGCGCGCATCTGCCATCGCTGCCCCCAGTATGTTGATGATGGTGAAGGTCGAATCTAGGTTAATCGCCATCACGCGGCGCCATTCTGCGTCGGTGGTGCGCAAGGTCTTAGACATCTTCGCGCTCATCACCCCGTGGGCCAGAATCAATATCTCTGGAGCTCCATAGGTTGCCAGGATCTCGGCGAAAACTAGGCGAGTAGCGCC
>CAIKID010000244.1 GCA_903827345.1 uncultured Actinomycetes bacterium
TCATAACCCGTTCCCGAGAGTGCAGTGTCGAAAGCTTGATAATACCAATTGGCCGTCTTATTGGAGCGCGAGAGTGATTGAGTGGGAATTTGTGCATTGTTAAAGAGTTCCAACCCGTGCGGATCATCGATATTAACAATGGCGCTATGCGCATACTCCGAAGTAAACAAACGTGCCTTCGCCTGGAAATAACTCTCCATGTCGCCATGGAAATCTAAATGATCTTGCGTTAAATTTGTGAAACCCACGACCGAAAAGCGCGCCCCTGCTACGCGCCGCAACGCCAACGCATGGCTGCTCACTTCCATCACCAAATTCCGCACGTGACGTTCCCTCATTGTTGCAACTATTGCCTGCAGATCGGTTCCCTCTGGAGTGGTAAATCTGGCTGCAAACTCTTCGCCATCTATCGCGATACCGATTGTTCCGATAAAACCGCTGCTGCGCCCATCCAAACGCCAGATCTCTTCAACTAGCGCTGCCGTAGTGGTCTTGCCATTTGTGCCAGTGATTCCCACCGCATCCAACGCATCGAAGGGATTTCTATAGAACCACGAGGCAATTGCACCTACCCAGGCCCGGGGGTCATCCAGGATAAGTACGGGGACTGAATCCTTAACTAGTTGGGCTCCCAGGGGATCAGTAATGATCGCCGCTGCTCCCCGAAGAATCGCATCGTTGGCAAAGTGAGCACCATGGACTTTCCCGCCGGAGAGTGCGAAGAATATATCCCCCGCTTTTACCTCGCGAGAATCGAGCGTCACACCGGTAAATGTGAGATCCGCGCTATTGATTTCGATTCCCACAAAGTCTGTCAACTCCTGTAACCTTTTTTCAAAGGTGGCGATAGGTGTTAACGAAGAGCTTTCTCTGCTCATGGTTTCACCACGACTGGGGCTGCAAGAAGCGCTGCTTGAGTAAGAGGATAAGCCTTTTGTGTAGAAGGAACTGGTTGCACCTGCCGGGCTTGTAACACGAAACTCATTACCTTTTTAAAGACCGGCGCGGCGATTTCGCCACCGAAGTGCATACCTTGTGGATTTTGAATGACGACACTCACCACATAGCGCGGTGCCTCTGCGGGAGCCATCCCGATGAATGAAGCGGTGTACCCGCGATAGCAACCACAGCGTGAATCGATACGCATTGCAGTGCCAGTCTTACCTGCCACCTTGTAACCTAAAATCTGGGCAGCTGGTGCAGTTCCCTCACTTGAAACTACACCTTCCAACATGGTGCGAATTTTAATAGCGGTATCTGCACTGATGACTTGTGTTTGGGTGGATGGAGTTGAAGGCGTGTACACGCCCCGAGAGTCAACCGTTCCGGCGATGACATTTGGGGTTACCCGAACCCCGTTATTTGCGATGGTTGCAAAAACATCGGTGGCTTGCATGGCTGTTACTGAATAACCTTGACCAAAGGCGATTGTTGGTGCGGAAGAGTTTGACCAGACTGACACTGGGTGCAAGATGCCCGCCGATTCACCGGAGAGATTCGAACCTGTGCTTTGACCAATTCCAAACTTGCGCAGATACGAATAGAAGAGTTCGTGTGAAAGAGTTGCTCCGATTTGAATCGCACCGATGTTGCTGGAAATCGCTAATACGCCGGCAGTCGTTAAATGTTCGGTCGGGTGTCTCTTATCATCATGAAATATGCGGCCACCAGCTTTGAAGATATTTGGAATCGTGTAGACCGTTGTCGGAGTTGTGGTCCCCTCTTCGAGGGCAGCCGAAACGGTTATAACCTTTCCCGTTGATCCCGGTTCGTAAACTTCCGATACCGCTGGATTGCTCATCTGCGCCAGAGTGACCTTAGAGCGGTTAGTAGGGTCGAAGGTTGGTGCGCTGGCCTGAGCCAATATTGCACCGCTCTTGGGATCCATAACGATTACCGTTCCCGATGAAGCCTTGGCGCTCTTCACTGCTGCCGAGATTGCATCTTGTGCCACCCACTGAATATCGCGCTCAATCGTCAAGCGGACATCTGTACCCGGTTTGGCAGCTGTAATAAATTGCTGTGATCCAGGAATAATCGCGCCATTGCCATTCACGTAGTCGTATTCACCGTTGGATCCTGTTAACACGGTATTCATGCTCGCTTCAATTCCGGCGGCACCCTGATTTGCAGCGTTCGTTAACCCCACCAAAGATGCTGCGAGCACTCCGGTTGGATAATTTCTTGTATATGCATTCTCACTAAAGAATCCAACGAGTCGTTTCGACAATCCACCCGGAGTTTTTTCAACCTGAGTGTTGTAAGCCGTGAGAGCGCCTTGTAAGTTGTCCCAGACGATTGGGGCAACTCCATTCTCAATAACTTGGTACCGCTTGGTTCCACTTAGCAGTGCCTGCAAGGTGGCAACCGGCAGACCGAGTACAGCCGCAGTTACCTGTGCCGTCATCGCGGGATCAGCGATCATGGTCTGGTCGACAATGATGTTCTTAGCCGCTTCGCTTCTAGCCAGAACAACTCCATTTACATCGGTAATGGTTCCGCGGGGAGCGAGCCAGACTGATCTATTAACCATCTCGTTGACAGCGCGCTTTGCGTAACCGCTCGCTTGCACCGCTTGGACATCGACCAAGCGCGCCCCAAAAATTAAAAAGATAAAGAGGAATCCCCCGACCAAAAAGCGAATCCGTTTTCCGAATGCTTCACTTGAGATCATTTGGATGACCCACTATTGATATCGAGGAAGTTGATAGAGAGTTGAGGGAGCATTCCCAACTTAGTCGCGGACGTTGCCAAGGTATCGGGCGAGGAGAAAGTGGCCACTTGATTGAGCATCGCATCTCGCTGGTCATTCACCGCAGCGAGATGGAGTTTCATGTTCTCTAACGTGAATGCGCCGGAGGTGAGAGCGGTATTTACGCTGAGCAGGAGAAGGAGCCCAGCGGTAAACACCCCAATCAAAAATCCGATGAAAGCACGATTACTTACTGCCTGACTGTTGTCGACCGTTAAATCTGGAACGAGCTTGAGAGCGGCAAGGGTCTGATCGGCAAATTCGCGTACGCGTGATCGCTGTGGAAGTTCTGGCGCGAATTGTTCAATGTGTTGGATAGCCATTAGGCAGCCAGCCGTTCGACGGCGCGCAAACGCATTGATTGCGCACGGGGGTTAATCACAATTTCAGCATCGGAAGCGGCTTCACTCCCCCGCATAACCAGGATGTATTTCGCGGCGCTATCTGGAAGATCTACGGGTAAACCACGTGGCGTCTTCGATTCGGTAATCGCTGTAAGTGCGCTTTTAACGATCTTATCCTCGAGAGATTGATAGGCCATCACAACGAGTCGCCCGTGAACTTCGAGCGCTTCTAAGGCAGCTGGGATCGCACCTTCTAGAATTGTTAACTCCTGATTGACTTCAATCCGCAGAGCCTGGAAGGTTCGCTTTGCGGGATTTCCCCCAGTACGTCGAGCTGCAGCAGGGATGGCGTTTTTAACCAAATCGGCTAAATCTTTCGTGGTGTTCAGCCGCCCAGCAGTGCGTGCCTCGATTATAAAATCTGCGATACGCGGCGCAAATTTCTCCTCACCATACATGCGAAGTATGCGTACCAGTGCCCCATGGCTATACGTCTGCAGAATTTCGTGCGCTGTGGATCCAGTGCTCTGATCCATCCGCATATCAAGTGGCGCATCATAGGAATATGCAAACCCACGTTCACCATCATCAAGCTGCATTGATGAAACGCCGAGATCGAAGAGAATTCCGGCGACTTTCTCGATCTGGTGCTCTTTTAATACCGATTCGATCTGATCATATGTTGTGTGCGAAATCAGCAATCGATCGCCAAAAGGGGAAACATTCTCGCGAGCAAGTGCTATCGCACTTTCGTCGCGGTCTATCCCTATTACAACTAGCGTCGGAAACTTAGCGAGCAGCGCTCGAGCGTGTCCGCCGAGGCCAAGAGTCGCATCGATTACATAAGTAGAAGAATCGTTCTTTAGCGAATATTCGACGGCAGGGGTCAGCAGATCGATGCAACGCTCGAGCGCGACAGGTATATGGTGCTTTGTCATCTGCTTCCCCTTTCTTCACATCTATGAATACGAACCTTGCATTTCTCTTTGTGCTGGACTTCTCTGTTTAGGTCACCGCCGACCGACGGATCTTGGGGGAACGACGCCGGGGAAGTGGCGTCGTTAATATGAAGTCGGCGATGGCCTAACCAGAGATGTCAAAAGAGTCCGGGTAGCACCTCCGTCGAAACATCTGCAAAACCCTTCTCGCGATCGGCGAGATATGTGTTCCATGCAGCGGAGTCCCAAATTTCTAATCGGGTATTGGCACCGATAACGACACACTCTTTTTCTAGACCGGCATAACTCCGCAATCCATGAGGGATCGTGACGCGACCTTGCTTATCTGGAACCTCATCGTGAGCTCCAGCGAACATGACGCGCATGTAATCGCGAGCGCCTTTTTCGGTCACAGGTGCTTGGCGCATCCGCTCGGTAATGGATGTGAATTCGCTCATCGGAAAGACGTATAAACAGCGTTCTTGGCCCTTGGTAATAACCAGGCCTTTGGCTAATTCATCTCGGAAGCGGGCGGGCAAGATCAGGCGACCCTTCTCATCGAGCTTTGGCTCGTGGGTCCCTAGAAACATTTTCTCCCCTTTTTGAAGCAGATTCCCGTTTGTAATTCCCCCGAATTACCAACTTCCACCACTTTACTCCACTTTTCCCCTTTTTCAACCACCTTTGCCCACTTTCTTGCATCGCCACTCCACTCCTCCCCCTTATGAAATTGCCGGCCTGGGCGTGAAGGGACTACTAGGCTCACCCTCTTATGTCTGATCACGAGGTACTCATAGCGGCGAAGCAGCTGGTCAAGCGTTACGGCGACTTCACCGCGGTCAACGCCATCGATTTTCAGGTCCGCAAAGGAGAGTCCTTCGGCTTTCTCGGCCCTAATGGGGCTGGAAAGTCCACAACTATGCGGATCATCGCTGCCACGCTCACCCGAACCAGCGGGGAGATCACCATTCTGGGGAAGGATCCCGAGAAATTTGGCCCTGAGATTAAGGCCCACCTGGGGGTTGTCCCGCAGACCGATAATTTGGATAACGCGCTCACTGTTGAAGAGAACTTGTACATCTACGGCCGCTACTTCGGTCTCTCCAAGAAATTCATTGCCCCAAAAATTGATGAGCTTCTAGATTTTGCTCAACTTACTGAAAAACGCTCCGTCAAAGTCGAGACGTTGAGCGGTGGAATGAAACGTCGTCTCACAATCGCACGCGCGTTGGTAAGTGAACCTGAAATATTGATGCTCGATGAACCCACAACCGGTCTGGATCCACAAGCGCGACATATCTTGTGGGATCGCCTCTTCCGTCTTAAGGAGCAAGGCGTCACCCTTCTCATCACTACGCACTATATGGACGAGGCCGAACAACTCTGCGATCGCTTAATGGTCATGGATAAAGGTTCGATCATGGCCGAAGATTCCCCCGCCGGATTGATCAAGAATTACTCAACGAGAGAGGTCTTGGAAGTTCGTTTTGGCTCTGATCGCAATGCCGTTATAGCGCCTGCGCTAAATGAGATGTGTGACCGGATCGAAGTTCTTCCAGATCGCATCTTGATGTATGCCGATGATGGCGAAGTCCTACTTCATGAGCTCGGAGAAAAAGGGCTGCACCCACTCACCTCACTCGTTCGACGTAGTTCTTTGGAAGATGTCTTCCTGCGCCTTACAGGTCGCACTCTGGTCGACTAAGGTGGTGAATTAAGTATGGCTGCTCGCCAAGGTTCCCTAGTGATAGTGGATGTAGATCGCATCAAGAGGCGCGGGGCTCTCTCGGTTGTCGAAGGCCGACTCCTGGTACTTCTAAAATATATTCCGGGGCTGACTTCGGCGGCTGTTGCCAATCCATTCTTGTATCTCATCGCTATCGGCGTAGGTGTTGGAAAATTGATCAATGCTCACTCCGGCGGTGTAGACGGAGTTAAATATCTCACCTTTCTCGCCCCTGCCCTTTTATCTACCGCTGCGATTCAAAATGCATTGGATGAAGTTGTGTTTCCCACCCTCGAGGGATTCAAGTGGAATAAATCCTTCTTTGCCATCA
>CAIKID010000245.1 GCA_903827345.1 uncultured Actinomycetes bacterium
ACGGAGTTCGTAAGCAGGTTAAGCGCAATGTCTTCCCTGGTTATGTCCTCGTTCGCATGGATCTCACCGATGAGTCCTGGTCATGTATCCGAAACACCCCTGGTGTTACTGGATTCGTTGGCAATGCCCATCACCCATCACCATTGAGCTTGCAAGAAGTTGAAAATATTCTTGCTCCGCGTCCAGCTAAGAAGGGCGACAAGGCCGAGATCAAAGTTGTTGACTTTGAAATTGGCGAGTCAGTCACCGTTATGGATGGCCCATTTGCGACGCTTCCTGCTTCGATCTCAGAGATCATGCCAGAGCAAGCAAAACTCAAGGTGCTTGTTTCGATCTTCGGACGTGAAACACCAGTAGAGCTTTCATTCCATCAAGTACAGAAAATATAGAAAAAACGTTAGTCCCAGCTAATACAAAAAGGAAACCAAAAAAAATGGCACCAAAGAAGAAGGTAACTGCACTTATCAAGTTGCAGATTCAGGCAGGCGCTGCCACACCAGCTCCACCAGTGGGTCCTGCCCTTGGTCAGCACGGTGTAAACATCATGGACTTCGTTAAGCAATACAACGCTGAAACTGAGTCACAAAAGGGTCAGATCATCCCAGTAGAAATCACTGTCTACGAGGATCGTTCTTTCACATTCATCACAAAGACACCTCCAGCTTCACGTTTAATCTTGAAGGCTGCTGGCGTCGAAAAGGGTTCTGCTATCCCTCACAAGACCAAGGTTGCAAACATCACCAAGGCTCAAGCAGCAGAGATCGCGAAGATCAAGATGTCAGACCTCAATGCAAATGACATTGATGCTGCAACATTGATTATCGAAGGTACTGCACGTTCTATGGGAATTACGGTTTCCAACTAATTTAACAATAACTGGGAAGTGGGAGGAGCTCGCTGCTCCGCTAAACCACAACTCCAAAACAACTAGGGAGAAGATATGAAGCGCAGTAAGAAATATACGGAAGCGGCCGCTAAGGTCGATCTGAAGAACGTCTATTCACCAATGGCTGCAGTCAAGCTTGCGAAGGAAACTTCGGTTACCAAGTACGACGCATCAGTTGAGGTAGCACTTGTTCTCGGCGTCGATCCAAAGAAGGCTGATCAAGCAATTCGTTCCACAGTTAACCTGCCACACGGAACCGGTAAGACGGCTCGCGTCTTGGTATTCGCTGGTGGAGAGCGCGCCGAAGAGGCACGCGCTGCTGGTGCCGACATCGTTGGTGCTGACGAATTGATCGAAGAGGTTGCAAAGGGTCGTCTTGATTACGACGCTGTTGTTTCCACACCAGAATTGATGGGTAAGGTCGGTCGCCTTGGAAAGGTTCTTGGACCTCGCGGTTTGATGCCTAACCCAAAGACCGGAACCGTAACAACGGATGTTGCTAAAGCGGTTACAGATATCAAAGGCGGAAAGATCGAATTCCGTGTTGATAAGAACTCAAACCTCCACTTCCTAATCGGTAAGGTTTCATTTACCGCCGATCAACTCGCTGAGAACTATGCAGCGGCGATCGAAGAGGTAGTTCGTTCCAAGCCCAGCTCATCTAAGGGACGTTTCATCAAGAAGTCAGTCATTTCGACCACGATGGGACCTGGAATTCCAGTAGATACCTCAGTGGCTCGCGAGGGCGGACCTGCAATCCAATAAAGGCTTTTAAGCCAGAAGATTTACCTAAAGGGTAGGCGTTGATCGAGCGGGTTTGACCCGCAGCGGATCGATGGCCTACCCTTTCGCTATCACCAAAGACTGCAGGTCTCTGGTTGGTCCCGCAAAGGACTAGCTAGAAATAATTCTCGCAAGAGAGCCCGCATAGGTACACACGAGACCTCGTGCGCACTTATGCGCCGGGGATTTTTTTATTTCCAAAAGGAAACTTTTGAATGAAAAACCTGGCGTGGTGAAGAGTAGAAAGGGAGCTAATGGCTCGTTCTGATAAAGAAACAGCTGTCGCTGAACTTACGGAAGATTTCCGTACGTCAAGCGCAACTGTCCTCACTGAGTACCGCGGTCTAACCGTGGCCTCAATGAAGGAACTTCGCCGATCACTTGGTACCGATACTAAGTATTCAGTTGTGAAGAACACCTTGACCAAGATTGCTGCAAAGGCTGCTGGAGTAGATCTCTCTGATGATCTTCTCGTTGGCCCATCTGCAGTTGCCTTTATCAAGGGTGACCCAATCGATGCAGCAAAGAGTCTGAAGAACTTCCAGAAGGAGCACCCACTTCTTGTTATCAAGGGTGGCGTCTTCGAAGGTAAGGCAGTCTCTACCGCAGAGATCATGAAGCTTGCAGATCTCGAGTCCCGTGAGGTTCTCTTGTCCAAGCTTGCTGGTGCAATGAAGGGCACAATGGCCAAGGCCGCTCGTACCTTCGATGCACTTCGCATGAAGCTGGAAGAGGGCGCACCAGTCGCCGCTCCAGTTGCTGAAGCAGCCCCTGCTGTTGAAGCCATCGTTGAGACTGCTGTCGAAGCAGTTGAAACCCCCGTCATTGAAGCTGAAGCTCCAATTGTTGAGGCAGTAACTGCCGAGACAAATGTGATTGCCGAAGCAACAGAAACCCCAGTTGCTGATGCAACCGAAACTCCAGCTGAATAAGAAAAGGAATAATCATGGCTAAGTTGTCACAAGAAGATTTAATGTCACAGTTCAAGGAAATGTCCCTCGTCGAGCTCTCAGATTTCGTCAAGGCATTTGAATTGGAATTCGATGTAACTGCAGCAGCTCCAGTAGCAGCAGCAGGCGGCGGAGCAGTTGCAGCCGCAGCCGAGGTTCAAGATGAGTTCACCCTCGTTCTTGAGAGCGCCGGATCACAGAAGATTGCTGTCATCAAGGAAGTTCGCGGAATCAATTCAAGCCTCGGCTTGAAGGAAGCGAAGGATCTTGTAGATGCGACTCCTACCGTCCTCATCGAAAAGGGCACCAAGGAAGCAGTAGACAAGGCAAAGGCAGCCCTTGAGGCCGCTGGAGCGACTGTCACCATCAAGTAAATCTGCTTAGATTCAAGAAAGCGGCCTCCATTTGGGTCGCCGGGGTCGGGCCCGCACGGGCCCCAAAAGATTTTCTAGCCCCCGGCTCTCCCCAAATTGGAGGCCGCTTTCTTTGCCCGAGCGCGCTGCTGGAGATAGGCGGCCGAATGGAGTCGCTTTTTGCCTGACCCGGGGGATTTTCACGAAACTAGGGGAGAACCGAGGGGCTGCCCCGAGGTTGCCGCTTATAGCATGGATTGGACAACTGTGGGAGGGGTTGGGTACCCTGACCCTTCGCAAATCTTCACAATCTTAGGGTTAGGCATATAGCGGCCGTAACCTTTCGATAGACCTGCACGCATTCCCACGCATCTGGAGGAACATTGGCCGCGAAGTCGAAATCATTTGCCCCCGCACGAGTCTCATTCGCAAAGATCCGCGAACCCCTTGAAGTACCAAACCTTCTCTCGCTTCAGTTAGATAGCGTTGATTGGTTGCTTGGTAACGATTTGTGGCGTGGTCGTTTGCAAGAGGCAGCTAAGAGCGGTCGAGGCGAAGTCCCAACCCAATCTGGTCTCGAAGAAATTTTCGAAGAGATCTCACCTATTGAAGATTTCCAAGGAAAGATGAGTCTCTCTTTCCACGATCACCGCTTTGAACCTGCGAAGTACACCATCGCAGAGTGCAAAGACCGCGACATTACTTATAGCGCTCCACTCTTCGTGACCGCTGAATTTACAAATAACGAGACCGGCGAAATTAAGTCACAGACCGTATTTATGGGCGACTTCCCCCTGATGACACCTCGCGGAACATTCGTCATTAACGGAACCGAGCGCGTTGTTGTTTCACAGATTGTTCGTTCTCCTGGCGTCTATTTTGAGCGCACCATTGAGAAGGCATCTGACAAAGATATCTTGACTGCAAAGATCATCCCTAGCCGTGGCGCTTGGTTGGAATTTGAAGTTGATAAGAAGGACATGGTCGGTGTTCGTATCGATCGCAAGCGTAAGCAATCTGTCACAATCTTCTTGAAGGCATTGGGCTGGACTGAAGAGCAGATCCTTGAGCAATTTGGTGAGTTTGAATCTATCCGTATGACGCTAGAAAAAGATAACGTCAAGACCCAAGATGAAGCTCTGCTTGATATCTATCGCAAACTTCGTCCAGGTGAGCCACCAACGAAGGAAGCCGCACAGAATCTCATCGAGAACCTGTACTTCAATCCAAAGCGTTATGACCTCGCAAAGGTCGGTCGCTTCAAGGTTAATAAGAAGCTGGGTCTTGATCTACAACTTTCTAAGGGCCTTCTTAACATTGAAGATATCGTTGCAACGATTAAGTACCTGGTCTCACTTCACAAGGGCGATGCTCTTATGGAATACGGCAAGGAAGTTCGCGTCGAGACCGACGATATCGATCACTTCGGTAACCGTCGCCTGCGCACAGTTGGTGAATTGATTCAGAACCAAGTCCGTACCGGACTTTCTCGTATGGAGCGCGTTGTTCGTGAGCGCATGACCACACAAGATGTTGAAGCAATTACACCGCAGACCTTGATCAACATTCGTCCAGTAGTTGCGTCAATAAAGGAGTTCTTCGGAACTTCCCAATTGTCACAGTTCATGGATCAGACCAACCCGCTATCGGGAATGACCCACAAGCGTCGTCTTTCAGCGCTCGGACCTGGAGGTCTATCGCGTGAGCGTGCTGGCTTCGAAGTTCGTGACGTTCACCCATCGCACTACGGTCGTATGTGTCCGATCGAAACTCCTGAAGGTCCAAATATCGGACTTATCGGATCGCTCGCTACCTATGCTCGTGTAACTCCATTTGGATTTATCGAGACTCCCTATCGCAAGGTTACAAAGGGCAAGGTCACCGACACCATCGATTACCTCACCGCCGATGAAGAAGATGAACACATCATCGCGCAGGCAAATGCTCCTTTGACCACTGATTCACATTTCGCAGAAGAGCGCGTACTTGTTCGTCGTCGCGGTGGAGAAGTTGAATATATTCTCGCCGACGAAGTTGATTACATGGACGTCTCACCTCGTCAGATGGTTTCTGTTGCTACCGCAATGATTCCATTCCTGGAGCACGATGATGCTAACCGTGCGCTTATGGGATCGAACATGATGCGTCAGGCAGTTCCACTTCTTCGCGCCGAAGCACCATTCGTTGGTACCGGTATGGAGTTCCGTGCAGCTGTTGATGCTGGCGATGTAACTCTGGGCCGCAAGCCTGGTGTTGTTACCGAAGTTCAATCAGATGAAGTCACCGTCATGAACGACGATGGCACGACTGAGCATTACTTCCTAGAAAAGTTTATTCGCTCTAACCAAGGCACCAGCCGTAACCAGAAAGTCGTTGTTGCCCAAGGCGATCGCGTTGAAGTTGGTCAAGTAGTTGCCGATGGCCCAAGCACCGATAAGGGTGAGATGGCTCTTGGTAAGAACCTGCTCGTGGCATTCATGTCATGGGAAGGTCACAACTACGAAGATGCGATCATCCTCTCTCAGCGTCTTGTGCAAGACGATGTACTTACCTCGATTCACATCGAAGAGTACGAAGTCGATGCACGCGATACCAAGCTTGGACCCGAGGAGATCACTCGCGATATTCCTAACGTCAGCGAAGAAGTTCTTGCCGATCTTGATGATCGCGGAATCATTCGTGTTGGTGCCGATGTAGTTCCAGGCGATATCTTGGTTGGAAAGGTAACTCCTAAGGGAGAAACCGAACTCACCCCAGAAGAGCGCTTGCTCCGTGCCATCTTCGGTGAGAAGGCTCGCGAAGTTCGCGATACCTCACTTAAGGTTCCACACGGTGAGTCCGGCAAGGTCATCGCAGTGTCGATCTCAGATTCTGAAGATTACGAGCTTCCAGCAGGCGTGAACCAAGTTGTTCGCGTTTATGTTGCCCAGAAGCGCAAGATTCAAGATGGTGACAAGCTCGCTGGTCGCCACGGTAACAAGGGCGTTATCTCCAAGATCTTGCCTCAAGAAGATATGCCATTCCTTGAAGATGGAACCCCAGTCGACATCGTCTTGAACCCACTTGGTGTTCCAGGTCGTATGAACGTCGGTCAGGTTCTAGAAACCCACCTCGGTTGGGTCGCCAAGTCTGGTTGGAAATTAGAAGGCAACGAAGATTGGCAGAAGGATCTTCGCGGCCATGGATATGCAGATGTTCCTGCCGGTTCCAAGGTAGCAACTCCAGTATTCGATGGCACAAAGGAAGAAGAGCTCATTGGTCTTCTTGGTTCAACGCTTCCTAACAAAGATGGAATGCGTCTCATTGGTGCAAATGGAAAGGCCATCTTGTTTGATGGTCGTACCGGAGAGCCTTACAAGCAGCCAATCACCGTTGGCTACATGTATATCTTGAAGCTCCATCACCTGGTTGATGACAAGATTCACGCCCGTTCAACGGGTCCTTACTCAATGATCACTCAACAACCATTGGGCGGAAAAGCTCAGTTCGGTGGACAGCGCTTTGGTGAGATGGAAGTTTGGGCACTTGAAGCTTATGGCGCCGCTTACACCTTGCAAGAGTTGCTCACCATCAAGTCTGATGATGTGCTCGGTCGCGTAAAGGTTTACGAAGCAATCGTTAAGGGCGAGAACATTCCGGAGCCTGGTATCCCTGAGTCATTCAAGGTGCTTGTTAAGGAAATGCAATCTCTCTGCCTCAATGTTGAAGTTCTCAACAATCAAGGTATCGCAATTGAAATGCGCGATACCGATGAAGAAGTATTCCGTGCCGCCGAAGAGCTAGGTATCAACTTGTCACGAGTTGAACCCAGCAGCGTAGAAGAAGTGTGAGGATAAACAACTATGTTAGATGTTAATTTCTTCGATGAACTGCGTATTGGTCTGGCATCAACGGACAATATTCGTGAGTGGTCTTTTGGTGAGGTAAAGAAGCCTGAAACCATTAACTACCGCACACTCAAGCCTGAGAAAGACGGACTCTTCGATGAGAAGATCTTCGGACCTACTCGTGACTGGGAATGTTATTGCGGCAAGTACAAGCGCGTTCGATTCAAGGGCATCATCTGTGAGCGTTGCGGTGTGGAAGTTACACGCGCAAAGGTTCGCCGTGAGCGCATGGGTC
>CAIKID010000246.1 GCA_903827345.1 uncultured Actinomycetes bacterium
ACATATGATCGTCCAGACCCGGGCTACATCGCGCATCTTGTACGACCTAAAGTTGCATGGCGGCATTAAAGCAGAGCTGGCACAAGGGATTGGGGAGCTGCTCTCTACCGCCAGTTATGCGCTGACTGTCAGTGCGGAAGATTTCCGTTTTGATCCTTATGGGGGAGTGAAGGATCCGCTCACCTCCGAAATTCGTAGCGCCGCCGATGCGCTTGCAGCCATTGCGCTGGCAGATCACGATGAAGTCGCCTCAGGTCAGATCGCGCGGGTGATGGGAGCGATTTCAAGCACGATTATTATCGCTGACTCTCTTGACCAGATCTCGCCGGCGATTCGCAAGGTCCCGACACCGCAAGGGCCGTCGAGCCAACAGGTATTGGCCGTCTCACCTATTGAGCAAGCACGAACATGGCAGAATCGCCTCTATCGATTGATCCCGAGCAAGATCCGGGATTATTTTGAGCGCACCTTTATTTAATAACCTATTAATAGAGCGTTCACCTCCTATCTCTCCAATCCAACCCTTGTAAAGGTGTACTACGCCTACCCGTTCACCCAAGGTTAGGAATATGAATGCGTCTAAATTCTTTCAAGAAGAGCGTATCTATCGCAGCATCGCTCGTCTTCGCCGCGGTCGGTCTCAGCGCACAAGCTGCGCACGCCGCCCCAATCACTATTAATCTTTACGAAGCTATTGGTTATGCCCCAGATGAGATCAAAGCATTTAACGCATCACAATCCACCTATCAGGTCGTTGATGTCGGCGGATCGACCGGCCCATTGCTTGCAAAGGTCGCCGCAGAAGGCACAAACCCTGCCTGGGGTCTCTTCTGGGCTGATGGAGATACTTGGGCCGCTTCCTTTGACACAAATGGAAATGTCGCTCCACTTACCTTCAAGCCAAATTACTCTTCACTTGGAAAGCGCCTAGCGCCTAAGAACAATGCGTTCGCGATCACCGGTTCAACAGTGATGGTTGCTGCTCTTTATAACGCTGCCAAGATGACTACACCTCCCGCAACACTTCCAGCGATGCTTCGTACCAAGTACAAAGGTCAAATCGGTATGAACGATCCCAATATCTCTGGTCCAACCTATCCATTTATTGCAGGATTGATGAACCAGCTTGGTTCAGAAGATGCCGGCAAGAACTACTTGGTTTCGCTTAAGAAGAACGGTCTTGTTGTTAACGATAAGAACGGTCCAACCATCCATGCCCTGGAAATTGGCCAAATCAACATGGGCTTGGTTCAGAACACAGCAGCTCTCGCGGAAATTATTAAGTTCACCGCGAAACCAGTAGCTGGTTTCACACCAAAGATCCTGTACCCAGGCCGCCCAACTATGATGCCGAGTTCTTTGGCAATCGATAGCAAGCGCCCTGCGGCAGAAATTGCTGGAGCACAAGCATTTGTAAAGTTCGTTCTGTCACCAGCTGGGCAATCAATCCTTGCCAGTACGGATGCGACCGTAAACTCCGATGTTCTCTGCTACCCATCAATCACGGGAACCGCACCAAACAAGTATGTTCCCGCGCTTCCATCTGCTTACCAGATCATCAACCCTTATACCTGGGGTCCGCTCCAGAGCGAAGTTGATGCCTGGTTCACTGCAAATATCCGTACGAAGTAATAACAAGGCAAAAGTTAAGAAATAAATCTGTGGCACTCGATGGCGGTCTCTTAGTTCGCCAACGGGTGCCATTTTTCAAAGAACCTTCTCCATATAGGCGGGTTCGCATTCGCATCACGCCGATGGCAGTCTTTTGGACTCTGATCACATTCATTCTTGCGATTCCCATTCTTCTATTCTTATCTGTTGCCTTTAGCCCGCGGCTAATGTCGCAGGGCCACCAATGGTTCACCCTGGCAAGTTTTAAGCCGGTCTTCTCAGGTGCCTACGGGATCGCACTCCTTCATTCTTTAATAATTGGAATTATTGCCGCAGTTGGCGCGATGATCATCGCTCTCTCTATGGCCTGGCTCGTCTTACGTACAAATTCACCTGCTCGCATTCTCTGGAATACGACCATCTTCGCACTCTTCTTGGCACCCTCCTATCTGATAGCGCTCGGTTGGCAGCGTCTCTTCGAGCAGCGCGGCGTCTTAGAGATCATGGGGCTGCACGTTGAGCCAATACGAAATCTCCTATACGGACCCGTTGGCATAACGATGGTCCTGATGGTCAAGGGAATTCCCTTCGCCTATCTCGTAATTGCTAATGCGATGCGTGGGCTCGGCGAGGAGTTTGAGCAAGCCGTGCGAGTACACGGCGGTAATCGATTTGCAGCATTTAAAGTCATGGCCAGCCTGCTCATGCCTTCGCTCTTCTCTGCAATGGCGATCGTCTTTGCCGAAGCGATCAGTGACTTCGGAGTTGCTTCCACTCTCTCCAGCGTTGGACATTTCAGCGTTGCCACTTATCAGCTCTATCAAGGAATCAACTCGATTCCGGTTAACTTCCCGGTTTCGGCAGCCACGAGCATCACGCTTCTCTCGTTGGTTATTCTTGCGATCTTGGCGCAGAACCGCGCGCTGCGGGGCCGTAGCTTTAGAACGCTCAGTGGTCGTACGCGCCCCGTAACAATCACCAAACTCTCTCTCCTAGGTAAGTTCAGCACGAGTACCTTTATCGTCATTTTGTTGTTAATTACATTGGGCATTCCGGTCTTTGGAGCAATATCGGCTTCGATGTTGGATGGGTTGGGTAGCTTGCTCAGTCACTACACAATTAATTTCAGCAACTATTCGCGAGTTCTGCATTCGCGTTTCTTACGCAACCCGCTGATTTACTCGACCGAGATGTCATTAATCACGGCGACCCTAGCCGTAGGACTCGCGGCAATTGCTTCGAAAGTTCTGACATCGGCTCGCAACAGCAAAGCCAAACGCTTTGTAGATTTCTTCTTGCTCGCCGCTGTTGCACTTCCTGGCATCGTCTTTGCCATTGGATACATCTTCACTTATAACCTGCGCTTTATAAATGATCTCGGACTTCATATCTATGGAACATCTTTCTTGCTCGCTCTGGCATATACGGCGAACGCTCTTCCGTCGACATCGCGTTCGCTCGTCGGAAATATGGGACAGATTCAAGAGTCAATGATGGATGCCGCGCGGGTGCATGGAAGCGGTGCCGCGCGTGCGTGGATAGATGTCACGATGCCGCTTATTGCTAGGCCACTACTCATAGCCTGGCTTTTAACGTTCTCGGGAACATTGCTTGAGTTACCGGTCTCCGAACTCCTCTATCCACCCGGAAGTCCACCGGTGGCAGTTGGTATCGAACTCTCGCTCGCTGGGTTTGACTACGGCGGGGGAACGGCGATTGAAGTGCTTTCGATCCTTTGGGCTCTTGTCGTCGTTGGTATCGCTTTCTTCTTATTTAATCGCTTTGCTCCGCCCGGCTGGAAGAGATTGGGAAATCAACGATGACAGATAAAAAGCACGTCAACGCATATCGCGTGGAGATCCGTGGCGCCGCAAAGCATTATGGAACTCTTAAAGCGCTCAACAACTTCGACCTCACAATCGAACCCGGCACCTTCACTGTGCTTCTGGGCCCCTCTGGCTCTGGAAAGTCGACCTTGATTCGCTCTATCGCGGGTATCGAGCGCTTAGATTTTGGCTCGATCCATTTTGGCGATCGTGAAGTTGCATCTAACGGTTTTCACATGGCTCCAGAGAAGCGCGATCTCGCGATGGTCTTTCAAGACTATGCGCTCTGGCCCCATATGACGGCCTTTGAAAATGTGGAGTATGCAATCAAGCGCCGCAATCTTGATACGACCGAAGCTACTCGGCGTGTTAACGAAGCGTTGGAACGGGTAGGTCTGTCGGCTAAGGGTCCTAACTACCCGTTTCAACTTTCAGGGGGAGAGCAACAGCGTGTTGCACTGGCCCGTGCCATTGTCGGTCGCCCTTCGCTCTTACTCTTTGACGAGCCTCTCTCAAATCTTGATGCTGACTTGCGCGAACGTTTGCGCGTAGAGATCGCAACGTTGACGCGTGAAATTGGGGCTACTGCTTGTTACATCACCCACGACCAGTCAGAAGCCTTTGCGTTAGCCGATCAGATCGGTGTCTTACGCTCCGGTGAATTGCAACAGATTGCAACACCTGAAGAGATTTATCGCCACCCTGCTAATCGCTTCGTCGCCGCCTTCACCGGAATTTCAGGAAGCTTCCTTGGTACCGTCACGGAAGCACATGGACATAAGGTTGAAGTGGCACTTGGCAGGCGCCGGATTGAATGTCGCACCTCGGCCGATCTCAAAGTTGGCGATAGCGTCGAAGTTCTGATCCGTCCAAGTGCCACCAGTTTGAGCGATCATCGCTCTAACTCATTGCCTGCCATCGTTCTCGATGTGGCGTATCGTGGTCGGGGCTACGAACATGTCGTGGAGTGCGAATTTGGCGTCATTTCTAGCGTCTTTGCCACGGAATCCACGGCCCGAGGCTCTAAAGTAGATATCTATATTGACCCGCACAATTGCTTGGCCTTTCCCAGTGAAAAGCGTGTAGCAGTCGAAGCAGCAATCGAAGAGTTCGCCCCCAGCAAATAATTCTTAGGAGCAAATAGATATGC
>CAIKID010000247.1 GCA_903827345.1 uncultured Actinomycetes bacterium
ATCAACGGCGCGACGAACGTTAGATGTATATGACTGGGTACGGTCTCGGGGGGAAGAAACTTCTATTAAACTGGCGCAATGACCGCTCAATTGATCTTGCTTCGACATGGCGAATCCGAATGGAATGCCAAGAACCTCTTTACGGGATGGGTCGATGTTCGCCTCTCCGAGAAGGGCCAGATCGAAGCTAAACGTAGTGGTGAGCTCCTTAAAGAGCGCGGATTGCTTCCCAATGTTGTTCATACCTCGCTCTTGCGTCGCGCGATTATTACCTCGCAGATTGCCCTCGATGAGTGTGATCGCGCCTGGATTCCCGTGCACCGTTCTTGGCGTTTGAACGAACGTCATTACGGCGCCCTGCAGGGTAAAGATAAAGCGCAGACCTTGGCCGAATATGGGCAAGAGCAGTTCATGCTCTGGCGCCGCTCTTTCGATGTGCCACCTCCACCGATTGCAGATAATGATGAATTTAGCCAGACGCACGATCTCCGCTACGCCGACCTCGGTGCCGCACTTCCAAAAACTGAGTGCCTTAAGGATGTCGTCGATCGCATGCTGCCTTATTGGTTTGATGCGATTATTCCCGACCTCACCGCACATAAGACGGTACTTGTTACCGCTCACGGCAATTCGTTGCGCGCGTTGGTAAAACACCTCGATGGAATATCTGATGCCGATATTGCTGGTCTCAATATTCCTACCGGGATTCCACTGCTCTATGAGCTCAAAGATGATTTCACGCCAGTTACGAGTGGTGGCGAGTATCTAGATCCAGCAGCGGCTGCAGATGCAATCACCGCCGTGGCCAATCAAGGAAAAAAGTAAAAATTAACTCCTAGGGGAGTATTCGCCGGTCTCGGTGTAGTAGACCCGGCGCGCAATCGAAACCGCATGGTCTGAAAAACGCTCGTAATAACGACTGGCAAAAGCCATATCGACTGCGCATTCGACGGGCTGGTCCCACTCAGGCCCCAGGATCGTGCTCAGCAGACGACGCTGCAACTTGTCCATCTCGTCATCATCAATTTCAACCTCGAGTGCTCGAGTGGTGTCTCGAAATTCGATGACGACTGCCATCTTCTCTAGGATACGTAGAGCGGCTGCACCCATCTCCGAAATTACTTCGACCAGCTCTGCCGGCACTGCCTTATTTGGATAACGCAACCGAGCAAGCTTTGCAACGTGGTGGGCAAGATCGCCCATGCGTTCGAGGTCGGCGCTGATGCGCAGGGAACTTACGAGGCGGCGCAAATCTGATGCGACGGGTTGCTGACGAGCCATGATGTTGACGGTTCGCTCATCCAGTGCTTGCTGAATTAAGTCGATGGCCAGATCGTCGGCAATTACCTTTTCTGCCAGGGCTAAATCTGAGGTGAGTAGAGCCGAGGTCGAGGTGGAAATGGCGTCCCGAACCAAGGCTGTCAATTTGAGGTGGTCGGCCGTAATCGACTCGAGCTCTTCGTGGAATATGTCGCGCATTGGTGAAGGGTACCCCGAGCGTGTGTATGCCACGGGTTGATATGTGAACTTGTTCTAAACAGAATCTGAAGTTTTGGGGCTGATTTCCCCAGAAGGGGGCTCTAAGCAGAGCGCATACCCCGAAGGCTCCTACGATAAGGGGGTGAGTTGGATCAAGCGCAGGCCCGAGGCGGTGGAGTTTTTTAATCCGCTCGAAATCACCCCTGCCATGGCCACGCTCCTGACCAATATTGATGCAGAGGCGATCATCGTTGGCCCAGGAGATCTCATTATTTTCATGAGTGAGAACATCAACAACTTTAATTTGCAGCGTGATAACCGTATCAATAACGAATCCTTGCAACATCTAGTTCGAGCAGTACGCCGAAGCGGAAATATTCAGGAAGCCACCATGGAACTTCCACGTGGACCTCTAGGTACCGGAACCCACGATTTACTTGTGCGAGTAATTCCCTTAGATGGCGATGGGCTAATCTGCATTTTAATTTTCGATGATAGCGAGATGCGTCGCCTGGATTCGATTCGTCGTGATTTCGTGGCAAATATCTCTCATGAACTTAAGACCCCGATCGGCGCGCTCTCGATTCTCTCGGAAGCGGTGCTTGGAGCCTCCGATGATCCCGAGGCGATCGTTCGATTTGCAAACCGGATGCAGGCTGAATCAAAGCGCTTGAGCGATTTAGTGCAAGAAATTATTAATCTCTCGCGACTGCAAGATGATGACCCGCTAAAGAATGCCAAAGTTATTGATCTTAATGAGGTATTACTCAATGCAATTGATCAGTCCGAACTCAACGCCAGCGCGCGCCATATTGAACTAATCTATAGCGAGCAAGCGCAAGCCCGAATTAAAGGGGACCACAGTCAAGTAACTATGGCGATCTCTAATCTGATTGAAAACGCCATCAACTACAGCCCCGAGGGCACGCGCGTTGCA
>CAIKID010000248.1 GCA_903827345.1 uncultured Actinomycetes bacterium
CGATACGGTACGTGGGATTCGACAAGTAGGAAACCTGCTGCGCATTGTCGGTGAGGTTTTGCCGATGTCGCTCGACCCTTTAGATATTGAAGGAACTTTTAATACCGCATATGGACGTAAGATTGTGCGTGGTCAGGTGCAGGTTGCCACAACCAAAGGGCGCATTGAGTCACTTCGTCTGATCCCGGATAACCCACGAGTCACCCCACAAGTGTTAAGCGCAATAGAAGAAGCTGAGTGGATAACAATCGGCCCCGGTTCCTGGTTTTCTAGCGTCATGCCTCATCTGCTACTACCCGAGTTGGCGGAGGTGGTAGTGGGATCTGCAGCCAAGCGCATTATGGTTCTCAATCTTCCTGAACCAGACTCGGTAGATGAATTTGCGGGCTCCTCTGCAGCAGATCATCTGGAATTTATCTTGCAGCATCAACCTAAGTTGCGCATTGATTTCGCCATTGTGGATCCATCCGCAATTGAGGTGAACTCCAAACTTAAAGGCTTGGTTGAGGGTTTGGGAGGGAAGCTTGTTGTGGCCCCTCTTTCGCAAAGCCCTGGAAGTTACCATCATGATGTTCTGAAACTTCGTGCAGTTTTCTCACACATTATCGAGTGAAGCCTGCTTAGATTGCCGCATGGCAATGACCGCAGCAGTAAAGGATGAGTTGAGTCGCCTCAACATCACTAAGCCATGCTGTCGGAAATCTGAGGTCTCTGCCCTACTTCGCTTCGCTGGCGGCTTGCATATAGCCTCTGGAAAGATCGTGATTGAGGTCGAGCTCGATACCGCGCAAGCGGCTCGCAGGTTGCGGAAAGATATCTCAGAAATTTATGGACATGAGAGCGAACTATCCGTGCTCTCTCCGAGCGGACTGCGCAAGGGAAGCAGATATGTAGTTCGCGTTGTTTCTGCGGGAGATGCACTCGCCCGACAATCTGGATTGGTCGATAGCAATGCTAGGCCGATTCGGGGCTTGCCACCACAAGTTGTCTCTGCAGGTATTTGTGATGCTGAAGCTGCTTGGCGTGGCGCCTTCTTAGCTCACGGTTCCTTAACAGAGCCAGGCCGCTCTTCGGCTCTAGAAATTACCTGTCCTGGCCCCGAGGCTGCGCTTGCTCTGGTCGGCGCTGCCCGTCGCCTAGGAATTGCAGCAAAGGCGCGCGAGGTGAGAAATGTAGATCGTGTAGTGATCCGAGATGGTGATGCTATTGGAGCCCTCTTGACTCGCTTAGGTGCGCACGAGAGCGTTCTCGCCTGGGAGGAGCGTCGGATGCGCCGTGAGGTACGTGCAACCGCCAATCGCCTCGCCAATTTCGATGATGCCAATCTGCGTAGATCTGCGCGCGCCGCCGTCGCAGCATCTGCCCGCGTGGCAAGGGCGCTAGAGATTTTGGGTCCAGAGATTCCAGGCCATTTGAAGGATGCTGGTGAACTCCGGATTAATTATGGACAGGCAAGCCTAGAAGAACTGGGCTCCCTAGCCACGCCTCCTATGACGAAGGATGCAATTGCGGGACGGATTCGCCGCCTCTTAGCGATGGCAGATAAGCGTGCGCACGATCTAGGAATTCCCGATACTGAGGCGGGGCTCACACCCGATTTATTGGCGGATTAGCCCGACTGATAGGATTTATACATCACAGAGTCGTGATTATTGACAGTGCTTAATGAGAAAACTCATTATTTAAGAAGGCGGGATTATCGTGATTCGTGTTGGAATTAATGGATTTGGACGTATTGGACGTAACTTTTTCCGGGCGGCTCTGACCTCTGGAGCTGAATTTGAGATTGTTGGAATCAATGACCTCACAGATAATGCCACTCTCGCACATCTCTTAAAATATGACTCTATTCTTGGCCGTCTCGGCCTTCCCGTCACCTACACCGATGACTCAATCACCGTTAATGGAAAGACGATCAAGGTATTCGCCGAGCGCGATCCCGCTAACTTGCCATGGGCTGACCTCAAGGCAGATATCGTCATTGAATCCACCGGTTTCTTCACCAAGGCCGCAGATGCTAATAAGCACATTACCGCTGGCGCCAAGAAGGTCATCATTTCTGCACCTGCCACCGATGAAGACATCACCATCGTCCTGGGTGTCAATGACGAAAAGTACGATCCAGCGTCACATAACATTATTTCTAACGCTTCTTGCACCACTAACTGCCTTGCTCCCATGGCGAAGGTTCTTGATGAAGAATTCGGGATCGTCCGTGGTTTGATGACCACAGTCCACGCTTACACAAATGATCAATCGCTGCACGATCAGCCACATAAGGATCTCCGACGCGCTCGCGCCGGTGCTGTCTCGATCATTCCTACCTCTACCGGTGCCGCAAAGGCGATCAGCTTGGTTCTGCCTAGCCTCAAGGGGAAGCTCGATGGATACGCTCTGCGCGTTCCAGTCCCAACAGGTTCCGCTACCGATCTCACCGTTGAACTCGCACGCGAAGTATCTGCTGCAGAAATTAACGCTGCGATGAAGAAGGCTGCTGAAGGTCCGCTTAAGGGAATTTTGAAGTACACCGAAGACCCAATCGTTTCAGCAGATATCGTCACTGATCCAAGTTCTTGCATCTTCGATGCGGGGCTTACCAAGACAATTGGTTCTACTGCAAAGGTTCTCGGTTGGTATGACAATGAATGGGGTTACTCAAATCGCCTCGTCGACCTCGTCAACTTTGTAGGTAAATCTCTCTAATGAGTTTTACTGCGCTTCAATCACTTGATGTGGCAGGAAAACGAGTTCTGCTCCGCTGCGACCTGAACGTCCCTATTAAAGAGGGTGTCATCCGCGATGACGGTCGCATTCGGGCTTCGTTGCCCACCATTAAATATCTGATTGATAACGGTGCAAGCGTCGTTATCACCGCCCACCTAGGTCGTCCTAAAGGTGAACGTAATCCAGATATGACCCTTGCGCCTGTGGCACATCGACTCGGTGATCTCCTCGGTCTCCCGGTCCAATTCTCTTCCGCGATTGTCGGAGCAGAAGCCGATGAAAAGAAGGCGGCGCTTGCGCCCGGTGAGATTCTTCTCCTGGAAAATATTCGCTACGAAGCCGCTGAAACATCGAAGGATCAAGATGAGCGTGCTGCATTTGCTACTCAATTAGCTGCAGGCATGGATCTCTTTGTCAGCGATGGCTTTGGCGCGGTGCACCGGAAGCACGCCTCGGTCTATGACATAGCCAAGATTCTTCCTAGTGCGGCTGGTTTTCTCGTCGCCGCGGAG
>CAIKID010000249.1 GCA_903827345.1 uncultured Actinomycetes bacterium
AATACGGGGCATTATGCCCGCGCTTGCCAGACTTTCCGGCCTGGTCCTCACCCGGAGCACCCCACCGCGGAGGAGGGTTGCTGATCGACGAGCCGGGGCTATATGTCGATGCTCTTGACCGAGTCAAACACTAGCAAAGAGCTTTTGGAAGGAGAAATTGCGAGTAATTTGCAGCGATCAGTTGGCTTGGCTCACCGTGGACATATTGAAATCATCGAAGGTGATATCTGGAGTCGCGGTTCGAGCCATATCCTCAAATTCGCGGGTCGCAGTCACCTTAGTGGCTCCCGCCGATGCGATCCTGCCCAGCAAATCGACTGGAGATTCGTTCCAGCGGAAATTATTGACAGCGCCAATAACCTCTCCATTTTTAATCTCGTAGACCCCATCTCGCGTAAGCCCAGTGAGCAAGCTGGTAACAGGATCGACCATACGGATATACCAGAGCGTTGTGAGAAGTAACCCGCTCTTGACCTTGGCGATCTGCGCGTTTAAGTCACCGCTGCCATCAGGCAACTCCATGATGACATTATCGCCGCCCGATCCGTATGGAATGCCGGTGGCTTTCTCGACAGAACGAGTTGATACGAGTGCATTTAATTTTCCAGCTTTGACGAAATCCCATTTTTCCTGCGGAATTCCATTATCAAAGACCGAGCTAAACGGTCCGCTGCTACTAGCGACATTAAATGGCGAACTTTCCAGACCCTTATATGTTGGATCGCTATAAATATTGATTGGCAGATTAGATAAGGCTTCGCCGATGCGAGTCTTTCCGATTTCGCCCTTCTTAGAATAAACCGAGCGACCTTCCGCGGCGTCACGTGCTGGTGATGTCCACAATAAGTATGCAAGCAGGTCGGCAACTGAACCAGCAGGAAGCACGGTCTGGTAGCGACCGGCAGCTTTAGCCGCGCTCCGTGATTGCCATTCCAGGCGCTGGCGAATTCCCGCATCTACTCCTGCAAGATCAACATCGCTAAAGTCCCGGGTCGCGCGACCTTCCCATGTGGAACGGCTGCGATTGTGAGATTTGCCTGTCATCTCTAGACGTCCTGCGGGTTGATCGTGGCGCAGGCGCAACCCACCTTTGGAGCCGACCCATGTCGTACGGTGAGTGTGTTCTGCATATCCAAAGAGTTCGATGGAATCCGCCTTGGACTTCTTAAAGAAATCACCTAGTTGTGGAGCAAATGTGGAAAATACATCGGGACCGGTCGCTACATGCGCAGCTTTCCAATCGCCCACGACTTGGTCATGGAGCAGAGGTGCTTGGTCCTCGGCCTTACCTGCAGCGAGTGCAACGAGCCCCGCCTCTTTGGCGATGCCAGTGATTTCAGCAAGTTCAATGCTGGTCTTTGTGATCGATCCAGTCGCTATTCCACCATCGACAGCAACAAATGCGATGACGGTGACCGTCTGCTCGGCAATTACGCCATTAGTCGTCAGCGTGCTGCTCGCCCAGCGCAGATTGGCTTGTGTCTTTGCTTCAACGATAACGATGCAATCCTCGTAATCGGCAGCAGCGGTAATTCGTTCAATAAGTTCTTGTGGCGCGATCATTTTCCAGCCTCCGCAACGGTGTTAAGGACATTTACTTTGTCGAAGACCGCCGCTGGGCAACCATGGCTTACTGCTGCAATCTGGCCAGGCTGTGCCTTGCCGCAATTGAAGGCCCCTCCTAATACATAGGTGGATGGACCGCCAACAGTCTTCATAGAGCGCCAAAAGTCAGTTGTTGTTGCCTGGTAGGCAACATCCTTTACTTGACCAACAATCTTTCCATTCTTAATGCGGTGGAATTGTTGGCCCGTAAATTGGAAGTTGTAGCGCTGCATATCGATGGACCAGGAGTTATCGCCCTTAATCATGATTCCATCTTCGACGCTGGCGACTAGGCCAGCAAAGTCAGGACCCGTTGGATTTGGTTGTAGCGAAACGTTTGGCATGCGCTGAATAGGGACGTGGCTCGGTGAATCGGCAAAGGCGCAGCCATTGCTTCGTTCACGGCCGGCGCGCGATGCAATGCGGCGATCCAATTGATAACCGACGAGCAGACCATCTTTAATGATGTCCCAACGCTGTGCTTCTACGCCTTCATCGTCGTAACCAATTGTGCTTAATCCGTGTGGAGTCACTCGATCACCTGTGATGTTCATGAGTGATGAGCCGTACTGCAACTTATTCAGGTTATCGATTGTTGCAAAGGATGTCCCGGCATAGTTGGCTTCATACCCAAGTGCGCGATCAAGTTCGGTGGCGTGGCCAATAGATTCGTGAATCGTTAACCAGAGATTGCTGGGATGTATGAGCAAGTCATATTTGCCGGCAACGACCGATGGAGCCGCAACTTTTTCTGCTAGCAAAGTTGGAAGTTCTGCAATTTCTTCGTCCCAGTTCCAAGCAGAGTTGCCCATCCATTCCCAACCAAAGCCGGCGGGCTGTGCCAAAGTCCGAATGGATTCAAAACCTTTATCGCCCACATTAAATGCTTCGATCTGGGTCTGCATCCGAACACGCTGTTGTGTCGTTGATGTCCCGTATGAATCGGCATAGTGCTTCTGTTCTTTCACGAACATCGAAAAGGCCGAGGCGAAGTTCACGGCAGTTGACTTCAATAGAGAGGCATTGAGTTCCGCTAGTCGCGCGATCTTTTCGGCGCCGGGAACGTCAAAGGGATCAATCTCGTATTCGCTGACCCAGGTCTTACCTGAGTAAACGGGCTCTGGTGCAAGTGCGATCTCTTCGGTGGAAAGAGGACCGCTGGTCTTTGCCATGGCGACGGCAACTTTGGCCAGCTCTCTCGCTTTTTCTGCGCTGATCTCTGGTGCGGATGCGAAGCCCCATGCCCCGTTGACGATGACTCGAACTCCTATGCCAGAGACACTTCCGTCAGTCTGAGTTTCGGGGTTGGTGTCGCGCAATTGCAAAATTCCGGTACGGACGCGCTCTACGCGAATATCAACGTGGGAGGCGCCAAGGGAGAGTCCGGTCTGGATGGCGGCATCGGAAACTTCGGCGAGCGGCAGGGCAAGAAAGTCGGGGTCTACGTGGCGAGATTGGGTCTGAGACATAGGTGCAGTTTGCTTGATAGGGCAGGTATTCTCAAGCAATGAGCAACGAGGCCCAGTCCAAAAGAATTTTGCATGCCGCTACGGGCAGTCTGATGAGCGCGAAGGGTTGGGGCCAAGAGGCCGCCATCCGCATGCTCCACAACAATCTGGACCCTGCTGTGGCCGAACATCCAGAGAAGCTCGTCGTTTACGGCGGTACCGGTAAAGCGGCCCGCGACTGGCCCTCCTTTGATGCCATTGTGCGCCAGCTGACCAAGCTCAAAGATGACGAGACGCTGCTCGTCCAATCGGGAAAGCCAGTTGGGGTATTCCAAACCCACGAATGGGCTCCACGCGTTTTAATTGCTAACTCCAACCTTGTAGGAGATTGGGCTAACTGGCCAGAATTTCGTCGCTTGGAACATATGGGTCTGACGATGTACGGACAGATGACAGCAGGTTCATGGATCTACATCGGCACCCAGGGAATTTTGCAGGGCACATACGAAACTTTTGCTGCGATCGCCCGCAAGCGCTATGGCGGAACTCTGCAGCACACATTGACCCTGACCGGTGGTTGTGGCGGAATGGGTGGCGCACAGCCCCTAGCCGTAACGATGAATGGTGGAGTCTGTTTGATCATTGATATCGACAGGACTCGTCTAGAGAAGCGAATCGAATCACGTTACCTTGATGAGATCGCCGACAATTTAGATGACGCGGTCGAACGCGTACTGAAAGCAAAGTCTGAGGGACGTCCACTCTCTGTAGGGCTTGTCGGTAATACCGCCGTATTGGTTCCGCAACTGCTCACGATGGATGTTCCCATTGATATCGTGACAGATCAAACCTCTGCGCACGATCCACTCGCATACATTCCTATTGGCGTTGATTTCCATGATGCGGCGATGCTGGCCAAAGACAATCCCGAAGATTTCACCTTGCGCGCTCGCGAATCCATGGCAAAGCATGTTGAAGCGATGGTTGGCTTCATGGATAAGGGCGCTGAAGTATTTGATTA
>CAIKID010000250.1 GCA_903827345.1 uncultured Actinomycetes bacterium
ACGTTCCGCAACACCCTTGCCGCAATAACCAAAACCACATACAACAAAAGTTGAACCAGCGATCAAACTGTTTGTGGCACGGAAGAGCGCGTCGAGTGAGGATTGACCAGTACCAAATCGGTTATCAAACATATGTTTTGTGTCGGTGTCGTTGACAGCAATCATCGGAAACTTGAGAGCGCCATCTTTACTCATCTGACGAAGACGAATGACTCCTGTTGTGGTTTCTTCACACCCACCCATGATCCCGGGAAGCAATTCCGTGCGAGTGGTATGAACTGTGTTGACGAGATCGCAACCGTCATCAAAAACTAGATTTGGTTGAATATCGAGTGCGGAATTGAGGTCGGCGTAATAACCTTCACGATCTACACCATGGTGTGCGAAGACATTAATACCGTACTCGTGCACAAGCGCTGCTGCGGTGTCATCTTGCGGCGAAAGTGGATTTGAAGCACAGAGTGAAAGTTCTGCTCCTCCAGCCTTAAGAGCGCGCATAAGGTTTGCAGTTTCGGTGGTCACATGCATGCATGCGGCGATACGAATTCCGGTAAATGGCTTCTCCGACTCGAAGCGAGCTTTGATCTGAGCCAGTACCGGCATGTTCCGTTCCGCCCACTCGATCCGCTTCTTTCCTTCGGCCGCCAACGCCGCATTTGCAATATTGTGGCCTACCGATGTTTTAACTGACACAAGAGCTCCTTCGAGAGTTCATGAACATGTCACATACATGTCTAATAATCTGGTGGACGGTTGTCCGTAGGGCTAAAGATTACCCGATGAGGCCCAGTACCTGCTCTTTCACCTGAACCATCTGCTCCGGGGAGTTCGCCTCGACATTAAGGCGGAGCAAAGGTTCGGTATTTGATGGGCGCACGTTGAACCACCAATCTGGACCTTTCACCGTCACCCCATCGAGCTCGTCAATTTCATAATCTGCCTGAAAGGAAGCCTTGATGAATTCAACGCTGGCGGCCGGATCTTCGACGATGGTATTGATTTCGCCACTGGAAAAGTATCGATTGAGGGGGGCTAGCAGGCTAGAAAGGGGCTCTACACCGTGCGAAAGTTCAGCGATCGCAAAGAGGGCCGCGAGAGCACCAGAATCGGCCCGCCAGAAATCGCGGAAGTAAAAATGTCCAGAATGTTCTCCACCAAAGACTGCGCCAGTCTCTGCCATCATCTTCTTGATATACGAGTGCCCTACGCGCGAGCGCAGCGCTGTACCCCCGTGTTCCTGGACTATCTCTGGTACCGCCTGCGATGAGATTAAATTATAAATAACCGAAGAGCCGGGTTTGCGTTTCAATTCACGGATCGCGATCAAAGCGGTAAGTGCAGAGGGGTTGACGAGATCGCCTTTCTCATCAACCAAGAAGCAACGGTCAGCATCTCCATCAAAGGCCAATCCGATATCTGCCTTCTCTTTCTTCACCCGCTTTACCAAGTCAACCAAATTCTTAGGATCGATCGGGTTCGCTTCGTGATTAGGAAAATTACCATCGAGTTCAAAGTAGAGCGGAATGAGTTCAACATTTAACCGAGCCATTAGCGCCGGCGCGGTGAAACCTGCCATCCCATTTCCTGCATCGACAACAACCTTAAGTCGGCGACCGCTGGAGAACTCATCAGCCCTAAATAAACCTAGAAGAAAATTGATATATGCATCGAGAAGTTCTTTCGTACTCGTCTTTCCGATAGATCCTGGCCGCATTGGAACTCCCTGGGCCATAAGATCTTTAATGCGTAACAACCCTGATTCTGCTCCAATTGGGCGAGCACCAGACTTTGCTAATTTTATTCCGTTATATGCAGCGGGATTGTGGCTGGCCGTAAACATCGCTCCCGGAAGGTTGAGCGAACCGGAAGCAAAGTAGAGCATGTCTGTCGACGCTAGGCCGATGCGGACCGCATCAATACCTTGAGAGTTTAATCCGTCAGCAAATGCTGCTGCGAGATCCTCAGAGGAAGGGCGCATATCCTCCCCAATTACGACCGTAGCTGGCTCGCGTTCTTCCATAAGAAAGCGCGCAAAGGCTGTACCCAGAACGAAGGTGAAATCAGGAGTTATCTGCTCATCGACGAGGCCTCGAATGTCGTAAGCCTTGATGACTTTATCTAGCTCTGCACGGGTAAACATGGCGCAAATCTACTTGAGAAAAAGGCGCTGAAACTAACCTAATTTGAAGGTAGGGCCCGCAGGTGGCCGCGCCGGCCGAGTTCGGGTTGGGAGGGCGCTGAAGGGGTAGGAGCGCTCTGTTGATTCCCGATCTCTCGCACGGCATTTGCGATGGCCATCAAATCATCATCGCTAGGTCCTGCAGGATCTGATTCGGGCTCTAACTTAGTGACGCTCCAGCCGTTGGGAAGGGTCAATTTTTCGCTGTGGGATAAGCAGAGGTCGTACGAATGGGGTTCGGCGTACATGGCAAGTGGCCCCAGAACCGCCTCTGAATCAGCATAAACATAGGTAAGGGTCTTGATCGCCGGCAATGTGCAGCTAGCGCGCGAACAGGTTCGACTGGATCGGTGTTGTGTTCGCATAATTGAGAGATTAGTGCCTGTTCGCCTAGAAGTGTTGGATTTCGTGCAACCTAGTGGCGCGCCAAGGTCCGGATATCAGCAATGGGGAGTTGGCCACGTGAGATTAATTGATTAGCCAATAAAGGCAGGTAGTTGAGCCCACCATCGGAATTAGCAATAAGTGCCCCTCCAAATAACGCGCTCTTTGTGAGAGGGGTAAATATGACGGTACTTAATGCTCCAGGGGGGCGCCAGTCGGCGGAAGAGTCGCCGGTGATCACCGCAGTATTAGCTTTGCCTTTGGAATCAAACCACTGCGCCTTGATTGCAACAGAGTGACCCATGAAGAAGAACTGGGCCGATGCACCCGCCAGATTGATTTTAAATCTTGAGAGGGGGCTCAGCGCATTTGCCCAAGCGAAGTCCCTCCCTCCTGCTGTTCTTGTTGTGAGAGTCGATGCAAAAATGGGTTGGTCCGATGTCACTTCGATTCCAAAGGGAGTAGAAAGTGAGATAGAAGGCAGCGGAAGGTCGATGACACGTTGCCGAGCAATCGTGAGCGAATCAAAGCCGACAGGAGTGATAACTCCTCCACCTGAATAAATAGTCAGATGGACTGTGGCTTTAATATTTCCCGGCACCAAAAATCTCATGGTTGATCTCGCCTTTGTGGCAGAACCGTATAGACCGGAGATATAACTCGTTCGCGCCGGGGCCTCAACTGGAGTTACAAAACTCGCACCAAGTTCATTCAATCCATTTTTGCGGTGGTCTAGCAGGTATGAACTGACCCGACCTGATTCAGTTACGACATGAAGCGCTATGGATTCTTCACCTGGGGCGAGAGTGGAGAGCGGAAGGTCCTTAGCCGAATTCGCCTTAATCTTGACTGATATTGGGGCGAGCGCCACTTTGGAGCTATAGGGAAAAACTTGAACGAGCGAATCACTCAGACCACTATTGATAATCTCAAGTACGCCCTGACTAGTCACTCCAGCAGAGCCGCCGATAAACCACTGATCAATTCCACCAACTTCACAAACCGCATCCGCCGTGCTGGCTCCGGAAATTGATATGAAAGCGATCTCGGATCCGGGGTTACCACTCACGAAGGTTGGAGCGGTCGACCCGGTGAGGAGTAAAGATTTTTGCACTTTAAGTGCCGTATTTTTACCCGCGACCGGTCGAGTAGACAAGTTCTTGGCAGGCAGAGAAATTCTCTCCGTCCCGCCACCGATAGCGCCGGGACAGACCACTGCTGGGTAACTTCCGTCGAGAACAATGCGAGCTCTCGCTTGCGGTATCAAAGTAGATAACGCGACCGCAATTGCAATGAGGAGTGGGGGTCCCAGAGTTGTTATAAAACTCTTTAGTTTCATCGTTATACCAACTCTTCGAGCGGCACTTGTCGGCGGCGACGTCCAGAAGGAAGCGCCATCACAACGGCAATCAGCAATGTAAGGAGCTCTAATGAAATCAAAGCTCGGTGCGCAGTTCCATCAAAAAGGAGTGTGATCTTTCCAGGGGTATCAACGGTAAAAAATGGCAATCCGGAAGCGGTTTGCTGCAATGGATCGTTCACTCCATTCACAATGAGCCGCCAACTTTGATCATATTGCTCGGCCACTGTGATAGTTCCGTATTTGGCTGCAGATCCCAACGCCCCGATATCTCCAGCAGGGATCAGGTAATTCTTTCCTGAAGTATCCGTCAACATTATTCGAGGCGAAGCCCCCACGATCCGCCAGACGACTCCAATTGCGGTAGCTGACATTCGCGTAAATCCACCCACGCCATCGATCACACGAGTCGTTTGGACAGAAACTGGAGCTTTCAAAAAGAGATATTGAATCCCGAACTGACCCAAGACTTTGGCGGCGGTAACTCCCGAGCCAGATACCAGTTGCCCAACAACCTCGGAAATTTGTGGGGGAACCGAAGTTGCCACATCAGCATCGCCAATGCTCAGCCGATTACCGCGCGAAATAAAGAAAGTACTCGCAGCGGAACTCGATGATAGGACTAAAGTTTTTGGCCGCGCCGGCGTTTGAGCTAGCGCGGAGACGAATGCAGGAACTACATCGCTCTGATCTGATTGCACCAGGGATGGCGCCTGACCGGTGAGAATCCAACCCGAAACCAGCAAAGCGCTGACGATTGAGAGCACGGTCGCACCAGCGACCGCCATATGGCGCACGCCGAGATTCCGAAGTTTAAGATTTGGAGTTACCTTCTCAATTGCCATCATCATTGGGGGGATGAGAATGATGGCGATCACGATAAAGAGAGAGCCAACAAATACAGAATCGGTAGCACCGTGACCAGCTACGTGAAACTCATTTAACAAGATTGCGATAGCGAGAATAGCTGAACTAATGAGTGAACTGCGACGCATGGATCGAATGAAGAAACTAAAGAAGATGAAGAGCGGAATTGGCGCGATTACCCACCATGGAGGAGCGCCTTGCCCGCCCGGATTTGTTAAGAGAGTTTGTACGGTGCCCCCATTAGCAAGTGGAATACCAGGTGCCGTTAGAAATTGTGTTGGGTGGATTAGCGCACCGAGTGACCAGGGCAAGGTGAGAAAAATCATCGTTATTATTACAGCACCGCGCTGGGCAACAGGCTTAAAGGCGGCGTTCTCAATGAGATCGATCCAGCCGGCAGATTTCTCGGAAATTTCTCGCAATGAAATTACTGCTTTCGCAAATAGCGCGATCTGAAGGAGCAACTCGAGCGCGAGCAACAATGGCGAGAAGGAGGCCACGAGGGTTGTTAAGAGAGTGAGGGCGAAAATCCGGCGCCAGGAGAGCTCGGCAATGTTGAGCATTTGCGGTTTGAGAAAGATGAATAGCGGCGCTAAAAGATAGAGGACGAGGATATCGATTCGACCTTGATTGAGTGAACTCCACAGTATCGGGGTGAGGATATAAACGACACCGCCAAAGGTTGATGTGGCTTGAGAGATTCCAATTCGCCGCAATGCATTCACAAAGATGATAAATGCCAAAGATGGAGTCAAGAGAAATAGCGCCGTAATTAATAGTGAGAGATGGCCCAAGGTTATAAATGACGCGATGCCAAGCACGGCTAGCCATGGCGGTGCCGAGGCTGCTGAACCCATACCGACCAAGTGCCAGGCTTGCGCATAGTTGCGGAGTAGATCGCCGCCACCCGTGGGAATGAAGCCCAAAGCCCCTCCGGAAAGTGATCCAAAGCGCGCGCGAGCGGAGACGATGGAGAGAGCAAGTATTACTACGAGGGCAAGAGAATCGGGTCTACGCAAAACTCCACGGAATAGTGAGGGGCCAGAGGGTGATAATGAATATTGGTCATCGAACTCATCTGTAATAACTCCAAGATCGGAATATGTTTGAGGTCCGTTATTTTCCGAGGGTTCTTCGGGTCCTTTTAACTTCTGAGAAATCGTGTTGGTGACTCGATCTACCCCGGCGCGAATCTGACTTCCGCGTGGTGGGATAAAAACTGAAACTACAGATGGAGTTAACAAACGCTTTTTGCGCCTGGCACGCCGAGCCTTAATGAGATCCGTCGGGTGAATAATCAGCAGGGCAACGGCAGCAATTTCATCACCTGCATATCCAGGCAACTTTGCAAGCAAGTCGAAAACCACCCGCAGAAAGCTGGTTCCAAGCAACTGAAAGGTAAGCCAGGGCAACATCCACCACGACGAGTTTGCCAACATGACATACGCAGCATTTCTGCGATCGAGCAATAAGGGACGATGCAAAAAAGCCTCAGATACATCAACTACGCGCCGCTCACTGGCCGACGCCTCCGCGTGAAATGCACTCGCCGCCCCAACGCAGATCGCGCTAAAACCAGCCACATGTGCCCGCCAACCTAAATCAACATCGTCGCGGAAGAGTGCGAGGTTGGGATCTAATCCACCAATCTCTTCGAATGCCGCTCTTCGCACCAACATGCCAGCAGTACTGACTGATAGCACCTCTTTGATCTCATCATGTTGGCCCTGATCTTGCTCACGTGGTTCCAGTCCGGTCCATCGCGCACCATTACGTGCAATTGAAATTCCAGCTTCGAGGAGATGGTCACGGTCATACCAACCCAATAATTTAGGTCCTGCGATAACTACCTGAGGTCGATCATTGATTGCTTCTAAGAGCAGCGCCAGCGCATCCTTAGCTGGTGCACAATCGTCGTGGATTAACCAAATACATTCGTTTACCGCATCTGCCGGATCACGTAATTTTAGAGAGTGTTCGAGAGCGATTTCAATGGCATCTCCATACCCGATATCAGGTTCGGCAGCGATGTATGTAATCCCAGCAGCGCGAAGCAACTTGGGTGATGCATCAGTTGATCCCGTATCGACAGCGATGATCCGATTAATTCTTCGCGTCTGAGAAGAGAGGGATGAGATAACTTCGGGGAGCCAAGCAGCACCATTGTGCGAAACGATTATTGCGGTAACAAAAAAACGAGATACATCAACTTCCGAAGGTATGTGCTCCGTATCTAGATGCGTTGCCATTAGGCGGCACTCGTGAGCGCAACGATAAGCGAATTAAGCAGAACGACGCTTAAGGCGGCGACGCTCGCGCTCGGAGAGCCCTCCCCAAATACCAAAGCGCTCATCATGTCCTAGAGCGTATTCCAAGCACTCCGAACGAACATCACAGGAGAGGCAGACTCGCTTCGCTTCACGCGTAGAGCCACCTTTCTCAGGAAAGAAGGCTTCCGGGTCGGTCTGAGCGCACAGGGCGCGCTCTTGCCAAGAGAGGTCAGGGTTTCCGTTAGTCGAACCGCCGAGGTTGGTGAGGCCACCCATTCCAAAATCTCCTTGAGCGGCGAGCTGGCGTTCAGACATACATGCTCCTCAAACTTTTCGGTCCACCATCAAGGGCTAGACCGGCTGGATGTAAAACGACTTGGGTGAATTACACGCGTGTAATGCCTTTTCGTCAAGTCCAGGAGGGATCATTTTTCCTCTAAATAGCCAAAAAACTGGTTCTCGGCGATGAATCCGCCAGGAATTTCGCAATGTGGGGCCACAAATGTATGTATGAGGCGGGCCCCTGGACCGATGCGGGCTGATTGGCCGATAACCGAGCCAACAATTGTCGCTCCATTTTCAATTCGCACCTTTGATGCTATGAGTGATCCGTCTTGGATTATTGCTGAAGGTTCGATCTGCGCATCCAGCGCAACCAGTGATCCCGAGATTCGGGTATATAAATCTTGATGGAGCAGCTCAGTGAAGGCGATCGATTGCGCCCTGCCTGAGATCAAATCAGAGGTGGCTTGCAAGAGCGCCGCCGGAGTTCCAATGTCGAGCCAGTAGGAAGAATCGAGGTACCCCAGAATTTTGGAACCGCCTGCTAGAAGCGCTGGAAAGACCTCACGTTCAACGCTCACAGCTCGATCTCGTGGAATAGAGTCGATAACGCTTCTATTGAATATGTAGCATCCGGCATTAATTATCTTTGTTGGAGGATTTTCCATTTTCTCATTGAAGGAGAGGATGCGGGAGCCATCCATTTCGACAACACCAAATGCGCGCGCATCCGGAACTGAGGTGAGATGGAGAGTTACATCTGCGCCACCGCTTCGGTGGAGATCCATCTGGGCCTGCAACTCGTGGCTACTCAATACATCGCCATTAAAAATTACGATCGGCCCCGTTCCCCTCAAAAGCCCAGCCGCATTGGCTATTGCGCCCCCGGTTCCCAGAGCACTCTTCTCAACGGCGTATGAGATCTTGATGCCAAAGCGTTCACCATCTCCAAAATGGGGTGCAAATACTTCCGCTAAATACGATGTCGCCAGAACTATCTCAGTGATGCCAGCGGCTCGCGCCTTAGCAATCTGATGTTCTGTGAAAGGAATGCCAGCCACGGGAAGCATCGGTTTAGGTGTACTGAAGGTGAGCGGTTGCAACCGAGTTCCAAAGCCGCCAACAAGCAAGATTGCCGAAGTAGGGCGCCCGCTTTGCATATTCAACTATCCGATCATTCGCGCAGCTGCAGCAGCGATTTTGAGATCGGTTGCGGTCAGCGCGATGCGAACATGTTTTGAACCTGCCTCGCCATAAAAACCACCTGGAGTAACCAAAATTCCCTTATCCGCTAAGAAGGAGACGGAGTCCATATCCCGCTCCCCACGTGTACACCAGATATAGAGACCAGCCTCGCTATGTTCGATAATAAAACCTAATGCGGTTAGTGCTGGCCGTAATAATTCTCGGCGCTGGGCATAGCGCTGGGCTTGTTGATGGACATGAATCTCATCTCCGAGCGCCGCCACCATCGCTGCCTGTACTGGCGCTGGAACCAACAATCCAGAGTGCTTACGAACTTCGCGAATTTTTGCAATAAGAGCGGAGTCGCCGATGATCATCCCGCCGCGATAGCCCGCGAGATTAGAGCGCTTCGATAGCGAGTGCAGCGCGATGAGATTCTTATTGTCACCCTCCGCCACCTGGAGAATTGAAATAGGTTGGGGACCATCAATCCGCGCTGGAAAATTGAAGTAGCACTCATCGCTTGCAATGACGGCGCCGGTTCTGCGGGAGTATGCGAGGACCGCTTTTAACTCTTCGCGTGGAGAGATTCGCCCGGTGGGATTTGATGGGGAATTGATCCAGGCGAGATCCGACTCCGGCCAGGATGTTGGGTCGAAATCAACTGGATGGTGCTCTGCCTTGGCCAAGATCGCGCCGACCAAATAGGTGGGATATGCAATCTTGGGATAGAGAACCGATCTCGTTTCTAATTGCATCGGCAAGTTTGCTACGACCTCTTTTGAACCGATGCTCGGTAAGAGATCAAATTCGCCGGTGACGCCCAAAATTTTGGTGGCCCAATTTCGCATCGCGCTTCGGAGAGCAGGTGAACCAATCGTGAGTGGATATCCCGGTGCATTAGCCGTCGCTACTAGTGCGGCCTGAATGAAATCAGGGGTTGCATCAACGGGCGTTCCTACCGAAAGATCGATGATCCCATCTTTATATTCCCGTGCCCGCGCGCCATAGGGAGCCAATACATCCCAGGGAAAATCCGGGAGTTTGATTCTCTACGCTCCGGCCTTAGGGAGAGCTACAACTGTTGGGTGATCAGAATCCGATGCTCCCACTTTGCTCGCTCCACCTGGTGAACCAATAGTCTGGAAGAAGGCGGAGTTGACCTCGGTGTACTGCTTCCAATCCGCTGGAACATCATCTTCATAATAAATCGCCTCGACCGGACAGACCGGCTCGCATGCACCACAATCCACGCACTCATCGGGTTGAATGTAAAGCATCCGATTGCCCTCATAAATGCAATCAACGGGACACTCCTCGATGCATGATTTATCTTTGACATCAACACACGGCTCAGCGATTATGTAGGTCACATCAATCCTTTCAAGTAGCGGTTCTCTTTAACTGCGGAACAATAATAGGTAGAGAATAGTGGATACCAGAGCAAATAATTGGGTGAGGGGGTTCCATGAAGCCAGTACCTGCGTTGGCTGAGATTGGGGAGCGCGTGAGTATCCGCTTGCACGACCCTGAAGGCGGTTTTCGCGACCTCCTAGGCCATCTGGTGGCACTTAATCAGGTCCGCAGAAAGGATGGCCAGATAGTCACCTTCGACCCGGAGCGAATTTCGGTCTGGAAAGTGGTTCCCAGCACCTCGATCTCCACCCGGATCTTTCTCTATGACACCATGAGCCGAACTCAACGCGAATTAACCATGAGCGATGGAAAATCTTTACGGATGTACTGTTGTGGCCCCACGGTCTACCGCGACGCCCATGTCGGAAACCTGCGCACCTTTCTCCTAGGAGATTTGATAACCCGCTTAGTGCGCCTCAATGGTTTCCAGGTCCGAAGTATTCAAAACATTACAGATGTCGGTCATATGAGCGAAGACATCGACTCTGCCGAAGGATTAGAAGATAAAATTCTCAGTCAATCGCAGGTGGAGCAGAGAGACCCCTTTGTCGTCGCACGATCCTACGAGGCGGGATTCCATCAGGATATAGCTCGCCTGGGCATTCAATCTGCCGATATCTATCCCAGGGCCAGCGAAAGCATCGAATTAATGCAGCGCTTAATCACACAATTGATTGACTCCGACCACGCATATGTAGGTGGCGATGGATCCGTCTACTTCTCCGCCAACTCCTTCGAAAGTTATGGCGCGATCAGTGGCAATAAATTAGATGAACTGGTTCCCGGTCATAGGTACGAATACGAAGAAGATAATGCCAAGAGATTTCACGCCGATTGGGCGCTCTGGAAAGCGGCGGGGAGCCGTACCGAGATGGTCTGGGATTCACCGTGGGGCCGCGGCTTTCCGGGGTGGCATATTGAATGCTCGGCCATGTCGCTGCACTACCTCAATAGCCACGTAGATCTCCACCTAGGCGGAATTGATCTGCGCTTCCCCCACCATGAAAATGAACGCGCACAGAGCAACTGCGCATCGCGGAGCGAGGTAACTGATCATTGGGTACACGGGGAGCATCTCCTCTTTGAAGGAAGAAAGATGTCGAAGAGCACGGGGAATGTTGTATTGCTGGAAGATGTAATCCAAAGAGGGTTTGATCCTTTAGCGCTGCGCTTAGTCTTCTTAGAGAACAAATATCGCAGTCAGATGGATCTCACCTGGGATCAAATCAGCGCCGCCGATTCCACGATTGCGCGCTGGCGGAACAAGTATCAAGAGTGGTCGAAAGTCGAAACTCACAACGATCCGGAAGCCGTGGCCGAGATTATTGAATCAATCTTCGAGCTACTACGCGCCGATCTCGATACCCCGCGCGCGCTCGTTAAATTGCGCCAGCTCGAACGCGATCCTGCTATTTCGGAGCGCACCAAAGCCCAAGTTTTTGCAGAGGCAGATAAATTCTTCGGTCTCGACCTCGCTCGAACTTTTGCAGAGCCAGAATTAGCCCCGGAAATTCAAGAGTTAATTGCGCTACGTGCCCAGGCCCGGGCTGCGAAGGATTTTGCGCGGAGCGATCAACTTCGCGACGAACTTGCAGCTAAGAAGATCAAAGTAAGTGATGGCCCTGATGGACAGAGTTGGGAAGTTATTCCTTAAGCGGATTTCATTTTAGTCATCATTTTCCGCTGAGTCGTCGTCTCCCCCAGTAGCTCCAGCGATCTGAGGCTTAGCGCCAGATGAGATTGTTGGCGCCGGGGTCTGGTTAACGCTCTGTGTCATTGAACTCGCCTGAGTAACTGCCTGTGTAGCAACTGGAGCCACAGGCGTGCTCTGCACGGTAGAAGTAATTGCAGGACTTGTCGTCGCTTGGGCAGCAAAACTTAAGCCCCCTGCCACTAGCGCGGTAGCGGCCAGCAGATACGCGGGGAAGCGCTTGGTAACTTTGCGGGTAGCGGGAGTCTGCGCTGAGGACTCAAGTGTTTTGAATTCCAAAAATGATGGCTGACGATCCTGGCTCTGCTCGCTCATATCTTCTCTCCCCTGTTCGAGTTGTTCTAGGATGAAGTGTGCGTTGCTTTGATGAGCCAATGCAGATATTTAGATGTGTGATTCCTGAGAGTTTTTTGAGAGCAGAACTACCAGCCAGAGGGATCCCCTCTACTCCTTAACTCCCGCGAAGAGATCAAGTTCTCTGCCTACCTTGTCAAAGGGCCCGCTCGCCTCACCCTTTACTCGAATATAGAACTCATTTCCGCCGATGCGAGTAGATAATCTTTTGGAAAATTTGAAGAGATCACCATGAAGAATTAACTGAGTTTTATGCGCACGCAGCGCCGCCAATTTCTGCGGAAGGAATTTCTCTCCGTCATATCTACTGGTCACAACTCCATCTGCTTTCACGAAGGGGAGCGCTAACCATTGCGCAGGCACATAGTTGAAGAATTGAATGAAAATTTGCACGAACACATTGCTGCTCCGCAAGCTTCCATGCAAGGCAGAACGTGGAATAGCGCTCCAATAGATCTTGGAAATTTCCCACGGTTCATTCGCTCCGAAATCGGGATCAGCCGCCAACTCCGCTGCGCGCATCGCAATCTGGTGCGCCTTGATGTGATCTGGGTGGCCATAGCCCCCTTGCTCATCGTAGGTAATCAATACCTGCGGTTTGCGATCGCGAATGATTTCAACCAATCGGCTCGCTGCCTCGTCGAGTTCTGCCTGCCAAAATGCGGCGGGATTCGCGTTGGGAGGGGTTCCCATCATTCCGCTGTCTCGATACTCTCGCTCGCTCGCGCCCAAGAATTGGAAATCAGAAACGCCTAGAGCGGCCATAGCCGCGGCCAACTCCCCCTCCCGGTACTTCCCTAACGAATCTTCTTGCGCTGCCGCTAGATGGGCGAGGGATGGAACTAGAACCTCCCCCTCTTCTCCTCGAGTGCAGGTAACAAGGGTGACCGCCGCGCCTTGCGAGCGATAGCCAGCCATGGTGGCACCGTTGTTAATAGTTTCGTCATCGGGGTGAGCATGCACCAAGAGAAGGCGATGCGCAGGCAGTTGGTTCATGGGCTCATTATGAATGATGAGATAGCATCGTGCGAATGAACGAGGAAAAAGTCCGCCTACCCCGCGATGAGCGCCGGGCTACGCTCTTGGCTGCCGCCTTGGAAGTGTTTACTGCCGTCGGGTACCACTCCGCAGCTATGGATGAAATTGCGGATCAAGCCGGCGTGAGCAAACCCGTTCTCTACCAGCACTTTCCCTCAAAACTAGATCTCTATCTGGCCGTACTAGATATCCACTGCGAGTATCTAGTCGCAGATATTCGCGCCGCTGTTGGCTCTACAAAAGATAATGCTGGTCGAGTATTGGCAACGGTTAACGCTTACTTCGACTTCATCAATCGTGAGGGTGAAGCTTTCCGCCTCCTCTTTGAGAGCGATATGGCCGTGGAACCACAAGTGCGTGAAAGACTAAACCGGATGTCTTATGACTGCGCGATGGCCTTTAGCAACGCCATCACGGCCGACACTGGAATCTCCCAAGAGTCGGCGATGATGCTCGCGGTAGGACTTATTGGTACGGCACAAACCACGGCACGTCATTGGCTGGCGCGTGATGGAAAGATCGATCGCGAGTTGGCAGTTAAATTGGTGGCCAGTTTGCAGTGGCGGGGAATTTCAGGTTTCCGCAAAATCTGAAGAGCACTAAACTCTAGCTATGGGTAAAAAAGATAAAGACAATAAGACTTCGGTTCGCGTTGGGATCAGCGATAGCTCTCAAGAGCTCCACTTTGAGACGCATCTGTCAGATGAAAAGGTCGTGGCGCTTGCTAATGCAGCAATTTCTAGCGGTACAACACTAGAACTTATTGATATCAAAGACCGAACCATCTTGGTGCCCGCCGCAAAGATCTCTTATATCGAAATCGGCGATACCTCAGATCAAAAAGTTGGGTTTACCGCTTTATAACTCGACGCGCATTTGCTCGCGCCTCAAGTTTTTCGAACTCCACGGGGTCAGTATGGAACTCTGCTAATTGATTGAGTTTTCCATTTCCGTGATAATCACTTGACCCAGTTTTAACTAGATCATATTGATCAGCAATATTGGAGAGTAAATTGCGGTTTTCTAAGGTGTGATCGCGATGAAACACTTCGATTCCGTCGAGTCCAGCTGAAACATAATCTGCAAAGCTGGCGGCAGAGACTACTCGCCCGCGTAACGAAGACATGGCGTGCGCAATCACCGCTACTCCACCAGCCCGCTTGATCAAACCAATGGCTATCTCTGGAGTCGGAGAGTAATGCGCCACGTAAAATGGCGAATTATTGTGCAGAACTTCTGCGAAGACCTCTTCTCTGGACTTCATATACCCCTTAGCAATAAGAGCATCGGCTAAGTGTGGACGCCCTAAAGTGGCGCCGTCGGAGAGCTGCGCCTCCACCTCTTCCATAGTTATCGCATAATCCGCTGCGTTCAGTCGTGCGATGATCTTGTGCATGCGACTAATGCGGTTATCTCGAGTCTTCGCCATTATCGTCATAAGTTCTACATTGGTGCGGTCAAAGAGCAGACCTAACATATGAACACTTATTCCATCCAGCGTCTGACATGAAATTTCAGAACCAAGGACTAGCGAAAGTCCTGGGCGAAGATGATCTTCTGCTTCATCCCATCCAGCCACTGTGTCATGGTCCGTGAGTGCTATCGTCGTTAAGCCAGCTGCATGGGCTTTGTTAATGAGGACTGTAGGCGTATCGGTACCATCACTGAAATTGGAATGTGTATGTAGATCAATCATCTGCGCTCTTGTTTCGAGATACGAAGATGGCACAACCAATTAACAGCCCGATGATCCCCGGAATAGTTCCCGCTGATGGCTTCTGATGCAGCCAGAACCATGCGATGATCGCAGCGACTGGAACTTCGAAGAATACGATGAAAGAGACGATGACGGGGGAAACTCTCTTGAGCGTCATATTGAAAAGTGTGTGGCCCAAAATTTGTGCGCCAAACACTAGACCAACCAAGTAAACCCACTGTAGGGCAGGAAAATGCAAAAGTTGTGAGCGCGAAACCAGGCTTACAAAGAGGGTTGTAAACGCGCAAGATCCAAAACAAACTGTTGTGTATGTTGACGTCGCTAGAGATTTTTGCACGCTAGAACCGATGATTACATAAGCTGCCGCTAGCGCGCTGCAGAGAATTCCACAGAGGTCACCAACAAAGGCACGAGTAGATAAAGAGAAATCAACCCCGGTGATTAATAGGAGTGAAGCAAAAGCAAGAAACATTCCGCCCAACGATTGCACCGAAATTCGAGATCCGCGAAACATCATGTAAAGAACAGAGAAAATTGGTTGCATGGCGGCTAGTGCTGTGCCTGCCGCCACAGATGTGAAACGCATAGCGGCAAAGAAGGCTAGAAAATGCGCTGCCAGAAAGACTCCAGCAAGTGCCGATATCGCTATGAGGCGCCGGTTTCTCCGCTCAAAGAGCTCACCGGATTTGATGGCGAAGGGAGCCATGATGAGCGCGCCGCCGAGATTGCGCCAAAAGACGAGTGTTGGAATAGGCATAGAACTTTTAGCAATAAGTGGGCCAGATGAGCCGATTCCCAAAACTCCAGCGATAAGTAAGGGGATATCCCGCCCCTCGGGTAGCGCCGTATGGTCGTGCGTATTTACTCTCACAAATTAAAGATGAACCAGAATTGAGCTAGCACGCAGACCGCGACGAGAGCAATGATCAGACCGTAAAGAGTCAAGGAGCGTTTTCCGGCGGTGAATTCGCCCATGAGTTTTTTATCACGCGCAATCCCGAACATGTATGCCAAGAGCGGAAGCAAGAGAATCGCATTTAAAACTTGAGAGGAAATCAATATCCAGATCAGGGATATTCCGGGAATCATAATTAACCCACCTGCAACTAGCGTGATAGCAGCGAAGGTAATGTAAAAAAGCGGTGCCTCTTCGAATTTATCATCGAGAGCTGCAGGTGAACCCGTGAGGTCACCAACTGAATAAGCAGTAGAAAGTGGCAATATAGAGGCGGCTAATAGCGCCGCGCCTATGATGCCGATGGCAAAAATATCTTTGGCAAGCGTTCCAGCCAGTGGTTCTAGCGCGCGGGCGGCTTGCGCAGCGTCGGTGATATTTGTGATGTGTTGGGCATTGAGCGTTGCAGCACAAGTAACAATTACAAAGAATCCTATGATTCCTGTTAAAGCAGAACCCACCCAAACATCGGCGCGCAATAACTTAAGGTCGGCCCGGGTCAGGCGTTTATCAACTGCATAGGATTGAATGAAGGCGAGTCCCCATGGGGCCAATGTTGTTCCAAGAGTTGCAGTTGCGATATTCACGGCATCTCGAGTAAATGGCATAGATGGAACTACCATGCCGTGAAGTGCAGAACCCCAATGTGGATGCGACATAAATCCAGCGATAATGTAAGAAATGAAGACGGCGGATAAGACGAAGAAGACTCGTTCGGCTTTTTTGAAAGTTCCGCGGAGAACCAAGGCTGAAATCAAGAAGCCGGTGAGTGGAACAGTTACATAGCGCGAAATTCCAAAGAGTTGTCCAGCGGCAGCAACACCTGCAAATTCTGCAGTCATCGTTCCGACGTTCGCAAAGATTAAAGCTACGGCGCTAAAACTCCCAGCTCGTGCACCATACTTTTGGCGCACCAGTCCTATAAGTCCTTGGCGGGTAACCACGCCAATACGAGCTCCTAAATCTTGAAAGACGATAAGGGCGAAAGTTGAAACAACCAGAACCCAGAGCATGCGATAGCCATATTTCGCGCCGAGTTGTGAGTAGGTCGTGATTCCAGCGGGATCATCATCTGACAACCCGGCAATCATCCCAGGGCCCATCACTGCTAAAAAGGCCGCAATTCTCAGCTTGCGGCCACTCGGAATCGTTACATTGCTCATGAACGGGTGACTCCGCCTTGCGTAAAACGATTGCGATTCTGGGAGAGGGCATCCACGAGATCATCGGCAAGAATTCGTCCTATGGGCTTGTTCTTTTCATCAATGACGATAATCGAGGAGCCGCGATTGTTTGAGAATTCTTCGACAACCTCAGCGATGGGTGTCTCAATTGTTACGGCAGTAGGAAAAGGTTTAGCCATTAAGCCAGAAACGAGACTAGCCGGAGCAGCGCCGATTAATTCCACCGTTTGAATGTGATCAAGGAGCTTGCCCTTTCCATCAACTACAACGACGCCATCAGAGCTTTCGCGTTCTCTATTTTCCACCAATAACCGTAAGGCAGTCGCGACGGTATCCGTACTTTTTACAATTAAAATGTGGGTCGTCATTATGCCGCCGGCCAACTCTTCATCAAACGAAACCAATTCACGCAACTTCTTAGCAGTTCCAATATCCATGGCACCCAAAATACTTTCGCGGTGCTCTTCTTCAAGATCGCGTAGAACTTCTGCGGATTCATCCGGCTCCATATGCGCCAAGAGCTGGGCCGATCGTTCCGCACTCAATCCACGGAGGAAACCTTCGAGTTCATCATCTTCCATCTCTTCGAGTACATCGGCAGCTAGAGCTGGGTCCAATAACTCAATGAGTGCACCCTGCTCTCTTCCAGCGAGATCTTCGATGAGATCTGCTAAGTCGGCAGGTCGAAGTTGGCTTAACGCAGAGCGAGTCGCAGATGTGCGAACCACTCCGGTGGAGTCTGTCAGCGATGCAACCGATGCCCAATCGAGGACGTGGTCGGGGGTTGGCCTACGCGATAGTGAACCGGGAAAGAGGCGGCGCAGGAAAGACATAAAGGAGATATCAACGCCTACAACTCGAATCTCTTTATTGAATGGCGCCAGATAAAGATCTGAGGTACGCACGACTCGCAGCCCATCAACATCGACGATTTGGTGATCCAGAACATCAGCATCTAGCAGCGATTCGCCAGGGCGTCGCGAAAAAGTTTCGAGATTAATCTTCGCCGAAGAGAGGGTAATAGAACTCGGAGTAAGCACCGATATGCGAGCGCCATTAATAAAGGATTTACTATTTGCAATCTTGACTATTAAACCTGAAACTGGCGGATAGGTCTCTTCGCCATGTCGGACAACCACATCGACGAGTCGACCGATCTCACGCCCATCGGGACCCACCACCGGGCGACCGATCAATCCAGCAAGCGATACCAAAGAATCACGAACGCTCTTACGCGTTATTAAGAGATCGCTGCGCCCAACGAGCCGCTTTGCAACGGTATTTATCGAGGCGACAGGAGGACGTTTCACCCCGTCAGTCTAAGGGCTTGCCTCTTCCAGAAGGATTAGGTGTGCAGTGAAAGTGGTACCCCAACCAAGGAGCGGGGGCGAATCATGATTGAAGATAAGAGTTCATCAAATGTTTTCTTGATGAGCCCATCATCGGCCCCAAGATAAGCGGGGGTCCCGTGGTCTCCGCCATCACGCAGTTGAATATCAAAGGGCACCTTAGCTAGAAGCGGAATCTCGGACCCCACTAGGGCGCTCAGGCGTCGTGCAGTTTCGGCCCCGCCACCAGCGCCGAAGATAGCAATCGGCTCACCGCAGTGCGGGCACGGACTTTCGGACATATTCTCAATAACCCCAAGGATGCGCTGTTTCATTTGAAACGCAATTCTTCCTGCCCGCTCTGCTACCTCTGCTGCCGCCACTTGGGGAGTTGTCACGACCAGAATTTCAGAGCGCGGAATCAACTGTCCCAATGAGATGGCAATGTCGCCGGTGCCAGGTGGCAGATCTAGGAGGAGCAGATCAAGCGCGCCCCAATAAGCATCTGTCATGAGCTGTTCGAGAACACGATGGAGCAGTGGCCCACGGTAGGCAATTGGATCTTCGCGATTAGGTTTGAACATCTCCATGGAAACAATTTTGACGCCATGATTTTCTACCGGGATAAAGGTCTGATCTAGCGCGGTCGGCCGCTTATCCAAAATTCCCATGAGGCGGGGTATCGAATGACCATAGACATCTGCATCCAATATTCCAACGCTCAAGCCGCGGGCTGCAGCTGCCACAGCTAGGTTGGCAGTCACGGAAGATTTTCCGACTCCACCTTTGCCAGATGCGATTCCAATTACTCTCGTTAAAGAGTCAGGCTGCGCAAATTGATTAAACTTTTCTCGTCCACCCCGAAGTAATTTCTTAACAGCATCACGCTCTTCGTCATTCATAACCCCGAAATTAATTGCTACCGAGATGACTCCCTTGACGGCGCCGACTGCAGCCCCAATATCGGTTTGCAGTTGATCACGCATTGGGCATCCGACAATTGTTAATTTAATTGTGATAGTGGCAACGCCGTCAGCAAAGAGGACTGATTCCACCATCCCAAGGTCAGGCAAGGGACGACGAAGTTCAGGGTCATTCACCTGCGATAGCGCTTTGTGGATCTCGGCTACTAACTCTTGAGTCATAGGCTCACTCTACGACCCTATTTGGATGCGACGAGTGTGATCTGGACCGTCTTGGTCACAGAGCCGCGGCGATATTTGAGGGTAACAGTGTCGCCAATAGAATGTGCTCGAATTGCTACGACCAAATCATCCGCGACAGAGATGTCGTGACCATCGATAGCAAGGAGGATGTCACCCTTTTGAAGTCCAGCGTTAGCAGCAGGACCACCAGGCAGAATGGCATTTGCCGTGTTTGCAATCTTGGCGCCAGGACCCGCGAAACTTGTATCGAGTGACATGCCGACTATTGGATAGTGCGAAGTTCCAGTCTTCATGAGTTGCTCGGCAGTCTTTTTAGCTTGATTGATCGGAATTGAGAATCCTAAGCCGATGGAGCCTGGCTGACCCGCGATTGAACCACCGAGAGAAGCAATAGCAGAGTTAACGCCGATGACTGCGCCAGTCGAATCCACTAAAGGTCCACCAGAGTTGCCAGGATTAATGGCGGCATCGGTTTGCAGCGCATCAATAAATGAATTCTCCCCCGCGGTGTTATCTGAACTCGTCGTAACTGGACGATTCTTCGCGGAGATAATTCCTGTCGTAACAGTTCCTTGTAACCCAAGAGGGGACCCAATAGCGATCACGGGATCTCCGACTAGAACGTTGTCGCTATTTCCAAGAACGAGAGCAGGAGCGCCTGTTACATCAATTTTAAGCACAGCAAGATCGTAAGAAGTATCGCGACCTACAAGAGTTGCCGTGTACTGCTTATTGTTAGAAAGTTTTACTGTAATCGGAGTCTTCGCGAGGACTGCGGCTTCGACGACATGGTTGTTAGTCATTATGTATCCGTCAGATTGAATAAAAAACCCGGTACCCGTATCGGTTCCTGTAGTCGTGCTTGAATCAACTTCCACAACAGATGGGAGGACGCGAGCGGCAATACCGGCAACGGAGTTGGGTGCTCGGCTGATAACTGACGTAGATGTGATTAAATGATTTGAATTATCAAAGGCAGCTTTTCCT
>CAIKID010000251.1 GCA_903827345.1 uncultured Actinomycetes bacterium
GCGATGTCGACATTGATCGAGTGGCCAGTGCGGTGCTCTGGGCTGCGATGGGAAATGCGGGACAGACCTGCGTTGGAATCGAACGAGTGTATGTGCATCACGAGATTGCGCAAGGTTTCAGTGACAAGATATCTGCGCTGGCATCTGAGCTCGTTGCGGGGCGCGACTACGGCGCTGCAACGATGCCAAAACAACTTTCCATCATTGACTCACACATTAAGGATGCAGCTAACCGCGGCGCAGAATTCCTAGTTGGAAGCATCGACTCGGTCCAACCACCATTTGTTCTTCCCACGATTATGACTAACGTTCCTGAAGATAGCCTCGCGGTCGCTGAAGAAACTTTTGGACCAACACTTACTATTCGTAGCGTCGCATCTATGGGTGAAGCAATTGCGCTCTCTAACGCATCGCAATATGGATTGGCTGCATCGGTTTGGTCGAAGAAGCAAGGCAAAGCGATCGCCAGCCAATTGCACTGTGGAATGGTCTCCGTCAATTCGGTCATTGCATTTACCGCAACACCATCAATGCCATTCGGTGGCGTAAAGCAGAGTGGTTCGGGTCGTGTTCATGGGCCCGAGGGCTTGCGAGAATTTACTTACACGCGCGCCGTTGTCGCGACACGATTTAGAATCCCGCTCAACTTCGCTACCTTTAAACGCACCGCGGCTGTTGACGCATTTATCAAGCGCTTCGTCCGCCTACTCAACCGCTAGAAGCGAGGGGCGTTACGCGAGCGCTCAGTGCGAGGCTTGCGTTGATCCTTCTTGGTCCAACACGCGGTGTGCCAATGTCGCCTGCTATCAAGATCATCATCGATCCAAGCCACAATATGAGGCGTTGCCGTTGGTATTAGCTGGTCACATCCGGGACAGCGATACGGTTTTGCGGAGCTCGATCCCGTGATCTTTCGCACGGTGTAGATACCCTCGGCGTGCTCCTCCACGGTATGAAAAGAGGCCGTAATGTCCCGGTCTTCGGGCTTTGGCCCAGCACCACGTTTTCCCTTGGGGTGGTTTCGACGCGGGCTCATAACCGTATTCTTTCGTATTCCCAGCAAAACTTCGCCATTGAAATTAGCGCCTAGGTATGCAAATACGGCAAGATAAAACCATGAGCGCCGCTATAGAAGTACTCGATTTACGAAAGAGTTACGGCGGCCAAGAGGCGGTAGCAGGAATATCCCTCTCCATTGAGCGTGGCGAGATCTATGCCATCCTCGGCCCTAATGGTGCGGGCAAGACCACGACGGTAGAAATCTTGGAGGGCTTCCGCTCCCGAGATAGTGGAAGCGTCTCGGTGCTCGGATCTGATCCGGGTTCTCTCGGCATTCACGGCTCTACCTGGCGCAACCGGATAGGAATTGTTCTGCAATCCACCAGTGATGCTGCTGAACTCACCGTGGCTGAAACTGTCCACCACTTCTCGCATTATTATTCCAAGCCCAAGGGTCCAGACTCAGTCATCGAACTCGTTGGATTAACCGATAAGAGAGATGCGAAGATCCGCACCCTCTCGGGAGGACAGCGCCGCCGCCTTGATGTGGCTCTTGGCATCATTGGATCACCAGAAATTCTCTTCCTCGATGAACCAACGACCGGCTTTGACCCGGAAGCGCGCCGCGCATTCTGGGAATTGATTCTGTCCCTCAAAGCTGAAGGCACAACCATTCTTTTGACCACGCATTACCTTGATGAGGCCGAGGCGCTAGCTGATCGGGTTGCAGTTATTAACGCGGGAAAGATCGTGGAAATCGCGACTCCTGAAACTCTGGGCGGACGTCATCTGGCGAAGGCGACAATTAGCTGGAGCGAAAATGGCGCAACGCAGAAGAAGATTTCAGAGAATCCGACGCAGGATGTCATTGAAATCGCGGCTCGCTTTAAGGGTGACATTCCAGAACTAACCATTACCCGACCGTCGCTGGAAGATATTTACCTGACGATGATCGGGGGCAAAGAGTGACGACCTTCAGACTCGGCTTGCTTCGTGGCAATATCGAGATAAAGCAATTCATGCGGCAGCGCGAATCCGTAATATTCACTCTCTTCTTCCCCGTCTTACTGCTCTTCATTTTTGGTAGCGTCTTTAAAGACACTATCGCCCCTGGCGTCACCTTCAGCCAGTATTTCGTTGCCGGAATGATCGCATCGGGGCTAGTAAATAGCGGATTTCAACAACTCGCGATCAACATTCCGATCGAGCGGGACAACGGTGCTCTCAAGCGTTTACGTGGAACCCCGATGTCGCCTATCGCATTCTTTATCGGAAAAGCGATATTGGTATTTCTATCGATGATCATTCAAGTGGTTATGCTCTTGGCCTTTGGTGCGCTCTTCTTTCATCTGCATCTTCCACATAGTGGTGCGCTCTGGCTACGCTTTACCTGGCTCGTGTTACTAGGCTCGGCCTGTTCAACAGTCCTTGGAATCGCACTTGCTGGAATCATCAAAAGCGGACGGGGTGCACCAGCCGTCGTCTCGCCCTTTGTCATCGTTCTACAATTTATTAGCGGCGTTTTCTTTGTCTTCTCCAGCTTACCTAGTTGGATGCAGCAATTTTCAGCGCTCTTCCCGTTGAAGTGGCTTACCCAGGGTATGCGTTCGGTCTTTCTTCCCGCTAATTTTGCTTCGCAAGAAGTGGCGCACTCGTGGGAGATCGGCAAGATCGCCCTCATTCTCGTCGCCTGGCTAGTTGCTGGAACATTCTTAGCAATGCGTTCCTTTAAGTGGTCCCGGCAGTGAATTTGCGCAGGGTTGCCATAGCCCTGATAGCACTGCAATGTTTGGGAGCTCCAACATCTTTTGCGGCAACGACAAAGCCAACCCCTAAACCCACGGCGAGCAAGGCGATAGCTAAGAAGGCTCCAGTAGTTAAGAAGAAAGTAATTGCCCCGAAGAAGCCGGTAGTGATAAAGAAACCGGTTGTTAAGAAGAAGGTAGTTGCTAAGAAGAAGCCGGTTGTTAAGAAGAAGGCTGTCGTCCGGAAACGTGTGCGTAAGCCAGTTCCGCCTTCGCCATCTCCGGCATGGCCACCGAAAGGATTCAGCTCTGTTGGTTCGGCCTATGCTCGGATACCTACGGGAACCGAGCTGGTAGGAATCCTCTCTGCATTGAAGAACTCATCATCTGCCACTAATTCCTGCTCTATCGACCCCAATAAACCTACTGCACAGGCGTTCTCTTGCGCAGCGATCCTCGTCGGTGCAGGTCAACGATGCACCTGGTGGAAAGTCTCATCAACGATCACAGGTAGCGATCCCGCGACTCCGACCAATCGCATAACCTTGGGAGATATCACGGTTTTGCAAGCGGGAGCAGCTGCCAAGACGATTCAAACAATATTTTTGGTTAGCCCAATTCCGCTACAAACTGGTGTGAGATTCTCTGCAATCCAAGCAACATGCGGAATCGGTCCTTCCGCTATTCCATTTCCAAGTAGCGTCTTCACTCCAGTTCCAACTGATGGATCGAGCTCTGCACCAAGTCCAATGGCGACACCTACTGCAAGCCCTGCTCCTAGCCCAACTGCTTAGCGATTAGCTCCAGGAACCCAGAGAACATCTCCGACCTCACGATTTTCAAAACGTGCGAGAACGAAGAAGAGATCAGATAAGCGATTGAGATACTTTGCGGTCAGTGGATTTACGCCGCCGCCAAAAGAGTGAATAGCATGCCAAGTGGATCGCTCTGCGCGCCGAGTAACTGTGCGCGCAACATGCAAGAGAGATGCTGCGGCAGTACCAGAAGGCAAGACAAAAGATCGGAGTTCGGTGAGATTCTTATTGTAAGAATCTATGCTATGCCACGCTGATTTAA
>CAIKID010000252.1 GCA_903827345.1 uncultured Actinomycetes bacterium
ATCATCGTTGATCTTCTCTCCAAGCCTGGTTCCGCAATCGCAGACTATTCCGCCCATGGCCTCGACGAGGTATCACTACTTTTCACTAGCCACGAAGGCGCAGCTCCCGGAGCCATAACAAAAGTGGCAAGTGGTGGTGAGTTATCGCGAGTGATGTTGGCTATTGAAGTAGTTCTCGCCTCGGTAAACCCCGTTGCAACCTATATCTTCGACGAGGTTGATTCTGGCGTGGGTGGAAAAGCAGCGGTGGAAGTCGGCCGCAGACTACGCCTGCTTGCCCAAGAGGCACAGGTCATTGTGGTCACTCACCTGGCCCAGGTTGCCGTATGGGCCGATCACCACCTCGTTGTGAGAAAGAGTGAGGGCGGATTGGTGAGCATCTCTGACGTGGTTCCGCTCGACGATGACGAACGCAGCGTTGAAATCGCACGAATGCTCTCCGGGCAAGAGGACTCGGCTACCGCACGTGAACACGCACGCGAGCTATTAGAGATGGTCCATGAAAGCGTGATAAGTTAGTACTCCATGAGCAGTAATCATGTGACAAAGCATTTATTCGTAACTGGCGGAGTCGCCTCAAGCCTCGGAAAAGGTCTTACGGCCTCTAGCCTGGGACGCTTACTCTCCGATCGGGGCCTGCGGGTCACTATGCAGAAACTTGACCCTTATATCAATGTCGACCCGGGGACGATGAATCCCTTTCAGCATGGCGAAGTCTTTGTCACTGACGATGGCTCTGAAACCGATTTAGACGTTGGACACTACGAGAGATTCCTCAATCGCAACTTGGCGGGTTTTGCAAACGTCACAACGGGACAGGTTTACTCCAATGTCATCGCGCGGGAGCGCCGCGGAGATTACTTAGGGGATACGGTGCAGGTAATCCCACATATCACCAATGAGATTAAAGAACGTATTAGAGCGATGGCTGGGCCAGAGGTAGATATCGTTATTACAGAGGTGGGGGGAACTGTCGGGGATATTGAGTCACTGCCCTTCCTCGAAGCAGCTCGTCAGATCCGCCAAGATGTGGGCCGCGAAAATGTTTTTTATTTACATGTCTCGCTCGTCCCTTACATCGGCCCTTCCGGTGAATTGAAGACAAAGCCAACGCAACATAGTGTCGCGGCACTTCGCTCTATCGGAATTGCCCCTGATGCAATCGTTATTCGTTCCGATCGACCTATTCCAGAGGCAGTGAAGCGGAAGATCTCTGCGATGTGCGACGTTGACCTCGAAGCTGTCGTGGCGGCAGTCGATGCTCCCAGCATTTATGATATCCCCAAGGTGCTCTACTCTGAGGGCTTAGATTCCTATGTTGTTCGACGCCTCGCACTCAGTGGAACTGACGTAGCGTGGGAGGAGTGGGATGCTCTGTTGGAGAAGGTGCACCATCCTGCTCATGAGGTTTCGGTCGCCCTGGTTGGAAAGTATGTCGATCTACCAGATGCTTATTTATCCGTTACTGAAGCGCTGCGCGCTGGTGGATTTGCAAATAATGCGCGGGTTAAGATCAAGTGGGTCGCCAGTGACGAGTGCGAAAGCGAAGCTGGAGCTGCCGAACATTTAGCTGGCGTTGACGCTATTTGTGTTCCAGGTGGTTTTGGAGTTCGTGGCATTAATGGCAAAGTTGGTGCCCTCAAATATGCTCGCGAGCATAAGATTCCCGCACTCGGACTCTGCCTCGGCTTGCAATGTATGGTAATTGAAGCGGCTAGAAATTTAGCTGGTCTACCGTTAGCTAACTCTGCTGAATTTGATGAGAACACTCCAGATCCCGTTATTTCAACGATGGCAAGTCAGGAAGATATCGTGGCAGGCAGAGGCGATATGGGTGGAACGATGCGCCTCGGTCTTTATCCAGCCGACCTCGTAACTGGATCGCTTGTTGCTAGCCTTTACGGAGCTACGCAGATCAATGAACGCCATCGTCATCGCTATGAGGTAAATAATTCATATCGCGATGTAATTTCAGCGACTGGTTTAGCCTTCTCTGGACTTTCGCCCGATGGACATCTTGTTGAGTTCGTTGAACTCGATAAATCTGTACACCCTTACTATGTTGGAACACAGGCTCACCCGGAGTTCCTCTCTCGACCTACCAAAGCTCATCCACTCTTTGCGGGGTTGATTGCCGCCGCGATTAAGGAAAATGACGCTCGCTAGCTCGCAATTGCGCGAGTACCTCAATTTTCTGATCGTAGAGCGTGGCTTGAGCAAGAACACTATCTCTGCATATGCGCGCGACTTGGAGCGGTTCATAGCAGATGCCGAAGTTGATGACTGCGCTTTGATTACGCCGCTTTCAGTGGAGAACCATATATCCCGATTGCGCGCTAAGGGGCTGGCAGAAAGTTCCATCGCGCGCGCGGTAGTAGCTATTCGCAATCTCGTTGAATTTGTCTGTAAAGAGCGTAAATCGCTTAACTTGATCAAGGAGGTAAAACCGCCGCGCGTTAAAGGGCGATTGCCCAAAGCACTCTCGATCGCCGAGGTAAATGATTTAATTGCCGCTACTCACTCGCCGAGCAATCCACAGGCGCTTCGAGAAACCGCAATCGTCGAACTTCTCTACGGGACCGGGGCGCGCATCTCAGAGATCGTTTCGCTCAATGTCAGCGATGTGATGAAGATAGATGGTGGAGAGGTCGAGAACCTGCGACTTACCGGTAAAGGCGGCAAGGTGCGAGTCGTTCCCTTGGGGACTTTTGCGCGCGCTGCCCTGGATCAGTATCTCGTGCGCATCAGGCCAGCCTTGATCAATAAAGATAGAGAGGCGCTATTTCTCAACGATCGTGGTGGTCGATTATCGAGGCAGAGTATGTGGACCATGGTTTCAGAGGCGGCCAAGAGGGCGCAGATTTCCACTGAAGTTTCGCCGCATTCATTGCGACATTCGTACGCGACTCATTTGTTGGATGGTGGTGCCGATGTGCGAGTTGTTCAAGAGTTGCTAGGACACTCCTCGGTAACGACCACTCAGATATATACCTTGGTCACTATCGATAAATTGCGGGAAAATTATGCGAATGCTCATCCCCGCGCAAAGCGTTAATAGATCAACGACCGCGTAATCTGCGCGCGATGATTGATTGGTCGCCTTTGGCTTCCAGATCGGCAATGATAATTGCAAGAGATTCTCGGACGATGCGACCGCGATCAACAGCTAAGCCCAAATCTCCACGAAGC
>CAIKID010000253.1 GCA_903827345.1 uncultured Actinomycetes bacterium
CCTCCACAGCCCGCCGAGAGCGAGGTTTTCCGCGACCGTAAGTTCTGGAATAACCGATTTGCCCTCAGAAATATGGACAATCCCTTGCCGCACCAAATCCTCTGGCTTCTTGCCCAGGATCGATATTCCATTCCAACTTGCGCTGCCATGCGATGGAGCGATCAAGCCACTCAGCGCACGGATAAGCGTGCTCTTCCCAGAGCCATTAGAGCCGATAACCGCTACTAATTCACCTGGAACAACATGTAAAGAGAGATCTTGAATGGCACGTACTGCACCGTATTCAACTGAAAAATCAATTACTTCCAATCCGAGCCTCATCAGTGAGCCCCATTGCCTAAGTACGCAGTAATTACCTCGGGGTTATCGCGGATTTCCGCTGGTGTGCCATGTGCAATAAGTTGACCGAAATTCAATACATAGATTCGGTCACAGACATTCATAATGACATCCATATGATGCTCTACGAGTAAGACCGACTTACCTCTGCGAAAATTAAGTACGAACTGCTTTAGCCAGGCAATGTCTTGCGCTCCCAATCCCCCGGCGGGCTCATCGAGAAGGAGAGTACTTGGATCACACATCAAAGCTCGCGCAAGGGCAACTCTCTTTGAAATTGGGTAGGGCAGAGAGGATGCAATGTGCTGCGCATAATCGGAAATTTCCAGCTCTTCCAAGATACGTTGAACGCCCGAATCGAGCTTTCTCTCTGAGCCTCCATACAGACCAAGAAGCGCCTTAAGAAAATTGGGTTTCTGTGAATTGGTTGCCCCCACCAAGAGATTTTCGGCGACAGACAATTCGCTAAACAACCCCACTCCTTGCAGCGTTCTGGAAAGTCCTAGGCCATTTAACTCATGGACTTTGGGCCACTTACGCTTTACTCCACCAATATAAAGCGATCCAGAAGTGGGGGTCACTAGTCCACTCAAAACATTGAAGAGGGTTGTCTTGCCTGCACCGTTGGGCCCAATGATTCCTACTACTTCACCTGGATTGATCTCAATTGAAACATCGTTAAGGGCTCGCAGCCCACCAAAATCTACAGTGACAGATTCCAGACGGAGCGCGGCGGGATCATGCATTACTGCCACCCTTCGCCACTGAATCCAACGTTAATTAGTAAATCCTAGGTACTCGAGGGGCAATGCGTGTAACTATTTCATAATTAATAGTGTTCGCGGCGGCTGCCCATTCATCAATTGAATAGCCATCACCCCCCATGACCGTTACATAGTCTCCTGCCTGCGCGTCAGAGTCCCATCCGAGATCAACGACGCATTGGTCCATTGAGATTCGACCGACGAGTGGTGCTTTGCGCCCAGCAAAGGAAACTCCTACAGCGTTAGATGTCGAACGAGGGAGTCCATCGGAGTAACCCATCGCTACCACGCCCAACTTTGTGTCGTGGGTCAGAACTCCAGTTCCACCATACCCAACAGCATCGCCAGCTTTGGCCCTCTTTACCAAATGCAGCTGCGCTTTTATCGTCATCGCCGGTCGCACATTGAATTCGCTGCCCGCGCCCATGTTTTTAACGTCTGGGCTGAGACCGTACATTGCTATCCCAAGGCGCACCATAGAGTGATGAGCAGCAGGATTGCTAAGAATCGCAGCAGAGTTTGATAGATGCACGGTGGTTGGAATCAACCAAGATTCTTCCAGCGCAATGAGTCTGGTTTTAAATTCAAACATTTGCGTGAAATTGAATTCCGAGTCGGGTTCATCGGCTCTAGCAAAGTGAGACCAGAAACCAGCAAGCTCAAATTCCGATTTATGATCAGATGCATACCTAAGAAATTCTTCCCAGTCATCGAGAATGCCTCCGCGTCGCATTCCAGTGTCTACTTCAAAGTGCAGGCGAGGTTTGATGTGAACACGTTTCGCGGTCTCTAAGATCTCCGCAAATAATTCAACCGAAGATACCGAGAGATCAATATTATTTTTAAGCGCAGCTTCAAAGTCATCGTGGGGTGGAGTCAGCCAAGCGATGATAGGAACTTCTATGCCCGCTTCCCGCAGGGCGATCGCTTCTTCGAGCAAAGCGACTCCCAACCAGGTTGCTCCAGAATCAATAGCGGTAGTCGCAACGGGAATAAGTCCATGACCGTAGGCATCGGCTTTTACAACGGCCAAGATCGGCGCAATGGTGCGTTTTCTTACTTCAGCAATATTGTGAGCGATCGCGTCAAGATCGATCTGAACGATGGCGCGCATCTTAAATTCTCTCGATAACAACCATGGCAGATGCAATTCCTGCATCGTGCGAGAGCGTGAGATGGACCTTTAGGCCAGCGACCCTGGCTGCAAGTGCACCAGTAAAGATGAATGCCGGTTTGCCCGACTCCTGATTGATAACTTCGGCATCGTGCCATGAGAAGAGATCACGGGCGTCGAGCGCCTTAACGAGCGCCTCCTTGGCGGCAAAGCGTGCAGCGAGTGAAGAAACCTTCAGGAGCGCCTCTCGCTCGGTGAAGATGCGCTCTCGCAGGGCAGGAGTGCGATCCAGTGATTCTTGAAAACGAGCGATGTCGACGACATCTATTCCGATTCCTTCAATCATGATGGCTGCCTCTCTGAAGGCCAGGCGCGATCTGCAGCGATGAGGAAGACCAGTATGGATCCCCCAAGAAATGCTCCGCCGATGAGATCGCTAAACCAATGCGTGTTACGTATGAGCGAAACTAGGCAGACGGTTGTTGTGACCAACCCAACGAGGGAAAAGAGGGCGAACGATCGCTTCGCACCAAAAGCTGTGTACCGATAAATCAAATATGCCAAGGCGCCCCACGTCAGCAGCGCATTTGAGGAGTGGCCACTGGGATAGGAACCAACAACTCCGGTGTGGTACGTATCAAAACCTAATCGTGGCTTGGTTCGGCCAAAAAACATCTTTGCCAGCCCGACGACGCCATTAAGTAGGAGTAGCGCAGCGAGCGAAAAATTGATGGGGCGCCAAGACTTATATTTGTAAGCGATCAAGACCGCAGTTACCAGCAGACACGTAGCAGTCAAACTTCGCAGACCCAAATCATCAAGCGCGAGCAAGAGGTGACTCGACATCCCTCTGAAGGTGTGGTGTCTA
>CAIKID010000254.1 GCA_903827345.1 uncultured Actinomycetes bacterium
AATACTCGGTAAGCCAGCCGGCGAAGAATTCGGCGCGACTTTGGTGGGTGGACCAAACACCTAAATAGATGCCAAAGGCGATTGCGAGAGAAACATAGAAAGCGGTCCAGAGGGCGACGCTGCGCAGCCCAGTGACGATATGGCGATTGCGATAAGCAAAGATAAAATCGAAGAGCAGAACTATTGCTAGGCCGCCCAGCGTGACGCTCCACGCTAGGAAACTCGTATGGTTGCTGATCACCTCGCTAGCCTAGTCGCTAGGCTAGCTCTGTGGCCCTTACTAGTGAAGATGAGATGAAGAAGCATGTGCGCGCGATCGCACGCATAGACCCTGCCTTCGCTCCTATCATCAAAAGGAGTCCGCTCTGCACTATTAATCGCAAACGCCCGAGCCGCGGTCATTATGAAACTCTAGTCACCTCCATCATCTCGCAACAATTGGCCGTTAAAGCAGCTGACACAATCCGCGATCGAGTCCGGGTGGCGGCAGGCGGGTCGCTCACCCCAGAGGCGCTCGTTGCTCTATCAGCAGCAGATTTACGTACCGTTGGAGTGAGCGGTGCCAAGGCCCGCGCCATCGATGAGTTGACCCAAGCAACTCTGTCTGGCGCCATCGAATTTAAGAAATTTTCCAAACTGAGCAATGCAGAAATTTCAGAAGAGCTAACTGCGCTCTGGGGCATCGGACGTTGGACTGTCGAAATGTTTTTAATGTTTCACTTGGGCCGTTTAGATTTGTGGCCCGTCGGTGATCTCGCAATGCGGCGTGGGTGGGAGCGAATTCATCACCTCAAAGAGGAGATAGATCCAAGGAAGCTCGATCTTTTCAGCGATAAATTTGCAGGACGACAGAGCATCGTTGCCTGGTATTGCTGGCGTGCGACCGAAGGGGACTCCTCCGATTGGTAAATGATTAGTTGATAAGAATCACTTAACCGATAAAGATTTGATCAGGGTAAGCAATTCCCGTTGATGAATGGCAGTCGTAACCCTTGGGATTCTTCTCGAGATACCGTTGGTGATATTCCTCCGCTGGCCAGTACTCCCAACCATCTGCAGGTTTTATCTCAGTGCAAATATCATCGAACCCGCTGGCTTTGAGCAGATCGTTATAAATTTCTCGAGTAGCGAGCGCCGTACGAAGTTGAGCTGGTGTCGTCGTATAAATGGCGCTGCGATATTGCGAACCAATATCTCCACCTTGACGATTGAGGGTGGTTGGATCGTGCATCGTCCAGAATTCCTCTAGGAGGCGGTGATACGAGATAAGTCCAGGATTAAAATCGACCTCAACCATTTCGGCATGGCCGGTCTCTCCAGTGCAGACCGCTTTATAGGTTGGACCAGATGTTTGGCCACCCATGTAGCCCACTGAGGTACTAACCACTCCTGGTAAATTCCAGAAACGGCGTTCGGCGCCCCAGAAACAACCGGTAGCGAAGTAGGCCTTCTCAACATGCTCAGTCATAGACAAATCCCCGTTCCATCTCTCGAGGGGCCATTCTTTCACTGATACTCTTAGCGGGCTTGCCGAATTAAGCCCTCGTAGCTCAGTGGATAGAGCACCGCCCTCCGAAGGCGGTTGCGCAGGTTCGACTCCCGTCGAGGGCACCAGACTAAAATTGGGGGTTCGCACCTCTCTAGACCCTTTAAAGATGCAGTGTGAGGAATCTTTTATAGAATGTCCTTGTTATCTCGTGAGTCCTACGAGAGAATAGGACAGTATTCACCGCTACAGCAGCTCGCCTTCGTCACTTTTGCGAAGTTTGAGCGGATTTAGTCTGAATTATGTAACTCTAATGAGCCAGATTCGTATTGGCACTTGGAGGGGTTCTTCCCTAGGTTGAAGGAGTTTATGATGGATTGGCGACACGAGGCGGCCTGCCGCGATGAAGATCCAGAACTCTTCTTCCCTATCGGAAATACCGGACCAGCCCTGGCTCAAATTGAAGAGGCTAAAAAGGTTTGCGTGCGTTGCCCTGTTAAAGAGGCTTGCCTCGCTTGGGCGCTAGAAAGCGGTCAAGATGCTGGAGTCTGGGGCGGTCTATCAGAAGATGAGCGCCGCGCCCTTAAGCGCCGCGCCGCTCGTAATCGCGCTCGCATGATGGAGAGCCAGAACCAGTTCTAAACCTTAAAGACAATCATTGCAACAGTTTCGTCGTTGACGCGATTGAGCGAGATGCTGCCCTTCAACTCATTCTCAGTCAGCGTCCGCACGATCTGCAATCCCAGATTCGATGACTTCTCCCAATCAAAGCCGGTTGGTAGTCCCACGCCATTGTCGATGACCTTGATCGTATACGTCGACTCCGTGCGAGTTACTTCAACGCGAACCACATCACCACTTTCAGCGAGGCCATGTTCAAGAGCGTTGTGAATCAACTCCGTAACAACCAGCGCCAGCGGGGTTGCAACTTGCGAATCCAATATTCCGAATTCACCAATTTTTGCGGGAGTGATTGGCCGTGGACTTAACTCGATGGCGTTGTGAACGATGCGATCATAAACTTCATCGAAGAGAACGGATTCGGCAGAACTTGTCGATAAAGTTTCGTGCACAATCGCGATCGATGCAACGCGCCTGACCGCTTCAGCCAGAGCCGCACTTGCAATGGGATCTTCGACCCGACGAGACTGTAGACGAAGCAGAGCCGACACTGTCTGCAAATTATTCTTCACGCGGTGGTGAATTTCGCGAATCGTCGCATCCTTCGAAACGAGCGCACGATCCCGACGACGCAGCTCGGTTACATCGTGTACTAGAACAATCGAACCGATGCGATCTCCCGCTTCGATAAGAGGAATAACCAGAAGGTCTGCAATTCCATTGCCATTATCAAAATCGGCACGGCGCAGCGTCTTTCCGCTCAGCACCGATGCCCAACTCTCATCACTTGCCGTCGATTGATTGCGTTGCAGCGAATCAAAAATTGCCCCGAGTTGTCCGCCTTCGAGTTCATTATCCCATCCCAAGCGACTGATCGCAGAACGCGCATTGGGACTGGCATAGGTGACCGAGCCGACTAAATCTAAGCGGACCAGTCCATCTCCTACGCGAGGAGCAAACTCGGCCTGATAAATACTGTCTTGAATCGGAAATGTCCCTTCTGCGATCATGCGATAAACCTTGTGTGCAATCTCGCGATAATTAATTTCCAGTGGGGAACCCGAACGCATTGCCACCGCGTTGCGATGGCGTGAGATAACGGCAATGGTCTGTCCCTCAAAGTGCACCGGGACGGTCTCCTCTTTAATCAAGGTATCGCCGACCATCTCTGGTTCAGAATCGCGGATGATTGATCCGGTAGAGAGCGATTGGTCGATCCGCGCATTCTTGCCCCAGGTCAGCTCTTGGCCAATAACATCTTGCGCGAAGACAGTTGGCGCAGTCGTTGGGCGAATATGCGCAATAGCAATATGACCTTCGGGCCAACTCTGGTAATCCTTACGCTTTGGTACCCAAAGAATCAGATCGGAGAAGGAGAGGTCGGCGAGCAACTGCCACTCGGAAACAAGTTCAGAGAGGCGTTCGCGATCTTTGACGGTGAGCGCGGTGTGCGAATAAACCAGATCACTGCGCGAACTAATCACCAATGTTCGCACCTATCTACTCGTGAAATCCGCTAACCCAGCGCGGTCGCAATCTTAGCAATCTCCCTCCGCTTTGGATTTCCCAGGCGGAGTACACCCAGAAACCCACTCGCAGGCGACGGCTCTAACTGACCTTCGCGCATGATGTAGCGATTTTCCCCCAAGGTGAGCGTCAGGAACTTGCTCTCCCATTCGCGCAACTCGCGTGAATGGCCTGTCAGAACACAGATGTAGGAAACCGGCAGGCGCTTTACCAACAAGGGATATTCGCGAAGAAATTGCGTCAGCTCTGCCATGCTCGCTGGAGTTGATTTACAGAGATAGATCAAATGAGTGGCCTTATCGAGAATGTTGTTTACCAATGATCCATGCCACCGGCGATCGGTAACCGCTTCGGCCAACCCGGGGAGGGTTCCGAGATCGACGACCATCGTCTCATCACCATCTGGAATCTGCGTCGGTCGCTTCTCGCGGTCCAGAGGCAAAATTTCAACCTGATTCTTCTCTACAAAAGTGCGCTCTCCTACTAACCCGTGCGAACGGATGTCTGCGTCGATAAAGAGAACTGGTCTCTGCTGCGACAACTCTTGCGCCAATACCGTTGCGAACCGGGTGCGCCCCGGCGCGCCAGAGCTGCCGGTAATTGCAATAACCTTCCGAGCCCTGGTGCTGCTCAACGTGTCGCGATTGATCCTTTTAATCGTCGATAGAGGTGGACTCGTCTCTATCTGATTCGCATCCGAGTGCAACATCGGTGCGCGTAGCTTGCCGCGGATTGCCGTCATGATTTCGTGTGAAGTAAATGGAATGGCGTCGAGCCCGATAAAGGTGATGGTTGGTGAAGCAAACTCTTCCAGGAATTCTGCGCCAAAACCGGAAAAGGCCCCTTGATAAACAACCACAGTGCGCAGTTCCGAGCCGCGCTGGCGCATGAACTCAGAGAGTGATTGCGCATCAAAGGCACGATAGATAATGCTCCAACCCTGCGAGAAGAGAAGTTGCGCTACAAAATCTTCACTCTCGGCATCTGGAATAGCAGTCACGACCTCAAGTTGTGGAATCTCAGATCGGGTCACGAGCGAGCACCAACCTTCCTTGAGACTCTGCCGTAACAATGATTGCCGCCACAGTGTTGCTCGCTGCGACACTTACTGCCACGCTGCCGCCCAGGGCACGCGACTTCTGGTCAATATTTTGGATTGCCACCCTATGCGCAACCACGGCCGGTAGCACCGCTTGCTCCTTGGGAATCACATAAATATCGACGAGATCCCCCACCGCTAGATCCGCTGGCAAGTCAACAATCGATACCCCGATAGGCAAATAAGTAGCAGTGGGGTTTGTCATACCGTGGTTGATATCGATAACAGCTATCAAATCCCCTGGGTGCAAAAGTCGCGTCGCATACTGCCCAATTACGGTTTCAGAGCCACCGAGATAGTGTCCCGAATCCAAAGTGAGATTAGCCTTCACCAATTGGACTTCACGCGCCGTAATCTTGGAACCGCTCGGGATAGTTGCGGTCGCCATCCAAAGCGAGGTAGTGGGGCTGCTATTGAGCAAAATAGAGAGCGCTAGTAGCGAGAGAATCAGGCCCCCTACTGCCAGAATTCGGCGAAGATTGCGCTGCATAAATTTCTGTAAATCGTCCATGGGAGATGAATACTCAATCCCAGCGCCTCGTGCATTTCACTATCCACAGGCCAAAGCTATTAAGCGCGAAGTTTCCTCGCAGCCAAACTCAGCGCCCATAGAGCGTGGCTCAGATAGCGATTGTTCTGACCAAAGTGCAATCGAGCCTGCGAAATCTGGCTTTTCAAGGAGGCAATCTGGGTATTCGTTGCTCTTTTGGCCTGCACAGAAAGTCGGTGGCCCTGCTCCACGACAGTCAGGAGCGCAGCTGCCCGGGCAGCAAGCGTAAGATCTTGATATCTGCTGATAAGGGTGAAGTATGTGTAATAGGAGCCATCCGAATTCTGCGCCGTGCAATCAAGACTTCTATCCATTCCGGACACAATTCCTATAACGGTAACTACCCCGTTGATTGTGCTTACGACCGGAGAACCGCTATCCCCGAGACAGGCATCTGCGCCTTCGGATTTAACCCATGCCGAATTTGGATTCGGGGCAGAACTAGAACTCAAACTTCCAGTAAATGACTCTGGAAAGTTCGAGGAAGATGTCGCAGTATCGGAGTAGTAGCCATAGCCAGTGATCGTAAGACGCGCACCATCTATCTTGAGTGCTGCCAATTGCGCTTCAGTCGCGATTGCAATGGGAGCCTTCAGGGTTTGCGCATGAGACAAGATCAGAAAAGCTAAATCATTATTGCCAACGGTTAAACCAGCCTGAATCTTGAAATCTGAGTAGAGCTCGATGGAATTAACTTTGTTGGCTTGGGTAATAGATGCCAGCGAACTTCCAGCTGCACCCACGTATACATCGGTGGTCAATTTTCCATTCGCATCGGTAACGCAGTGCGCAGCAGTCACAACTGTCAGTGGTGCTATTAGGACCCCTGAGCATGCCCCTGTGTTACCCGGCGACAGAACTGGCTTGATAGGTACTGCGTAAGAGTTGCCGGCCGCTGGTAGACCATTTTCAACCGCATGAACTGGCGCGATCGGAGAGACGGCAACGACCAATGCCACAAGCGCATATCGGCGTTTTCCCTCGCGCAAGAATGAACTCTTCAAGGGCGGACTCTGACAGGTAGTGGGTGCAAGCACTCACTACCATGGCAATTACCCGATCCATTAAACGCTCAAAGTCTTACAAATCGGGCGAGGATTCCTTCAACTTGAGCTACTTGCCGACCACCACCACGCACTTGTTTACATACGCGGCGCAGAGTTTGTTAGTAACAGTTCCCTTGCCAGCAAACGTGATCGTGGCCTTAGGTGCTATCTTCTTAAGCGCCGTTGCAATCGCCTTGGCACGAGCTAACGCTAGAGCCGCATCGGTCTTTGGACTTGTAGCTTGGGCGTATCCATAAACCGTTATGACTGCAGCCAACTTATAAGCCTTCAACGTCGCCATATTCGCAGGCGTAACAACGCTTCCACCAGTCTTATAGCCAATCACCAATGTGAGCGAACTATCCAACCCAACAGTTGTCGAGGTCTTCGGGAGAATTATTGGTTCCGCAACTTGACCACCGGGATTCTGAGGGGTCTTCGGGAGAATTATTGGTTCCGCAACTTGACCGCCGGGATTCTGAGGTGTCTCCGTTGGTGTTGGTGTTGGTGTTGGTGTTGGTGTTG
>CAIKID010000255.1 GCA_903827345.1 uncultured Actinomycetes bacterium
CCTGAAAATATTGATAAGGCGGATTACGCCGGCTGGACTCCGCGCCAAATAGTTCACCATATGGCCGATAGCGAGTCACAATCCGCAGCCCGCCTGCGCCGCATCCTGGCAGAACCTGGCACCCAGATCTTGGGCTATGACGAGAACGCCTGGTCGGAATGTGAAGCGCTGGGCTACCGTACTTTTCCTATAGAAAATTCTTTCGCACTTTATCAAGCATCACGTGCGTCATCCCTAGAGATTTTAAATAATTTAACTGATGCCGATCTTGCGAAGTTTGCAATTCATAGCGAACGCGGAAATTTCACGCTAGAAGATTGGTTACGTATATATAGCAATCATCCGGTCGATCACGCCAATCAATTGCGAGAAGCAATCGGCGCATAGCAATAGAAAGTCATAAATCATGAAAGAGAGAGTTGCCAATCGCTTTAGGCAGATCGTTTCCGGATCACCTGATGGCAGACCTGACTGGGTAAAACTGATCGCACATGGTGAAGGAGTTGGACTCTTTGGACCAGGTAGCGCGGTTTGGCAGGTACATGGAACGGTAGCAACGCTTGTGGGCGGTATCCGCGCCCTGCTTTTGCAAGCGGCGCATCCTGCGGCTCTCACGGGAGTAAGCCAACATTCGCGCTACGAAACCGATCCGCTCGGGAGGCTGGCGGGAACTTCACGGTGGTTAACGATTACGACCTTTGGTTCGACAGAGGCAATTGCTAACGAAGCTGCGCGAGTGAATTCCATGCATGACCATGTCAAAGGTGACTTTAAAAGTAAGTCTGGTGAGGTCAAGCACTACCGTGCGGCAGATCCCCGATATTTATTATGGGTGCATTGTGCCTTTACTGATTCATTTTTAACCGCGCATCAAGCCTTTGGTTACCCGATTGATGAAGGTGCTGATGCCTATGTGCGCGAGTGGAGTCAGAGCGCCATTGGGCTAGGGCTTACGGATGCACCGCAATCCGTTGCGGAATTGCGGGCTACCATGGAGGAATTTTTAGTAACTGATTTAACGCCAAGCGCGGCAACCGCAGAGGTCGTTAAATTTATTTTGAAACCACCTCTAGGACTACCGGCGCTGATGTTCTATTTAGTTCTTGCTAAGAGTGCAATCTCAACGTTGACGCCAGCGCAGCAGAAGATTTTGGGACTTAAGCCGGTGAATCGCACCTGGCGTTGGATCTGCGCTCGTCTTCTCAAACTACTTAGCTTGGCTCTCGGCAAAGAATCGCCGAGCCAAGAAGTTGCACGGGAACGGATAGCTCGGACCCCTAGATAAATAGTTGAATATTCAACCATCTGCTACGATGTGAGCATGTCTGTAACTCCAGCTCTCTATATCGGGCACGGCGCACCGCCACTTTTAGATGATGCACTCTGGAGCTCGCAACTATCTGCCTGGGGTAACGAACTTGTACGTCCAACAGCGATATTGGTTGTTAGCGCGCACTGGGAGTCCGCCCCGCTGACTCTGGGATCAACATCAGGCACCACTCCACTCATTTATGACTTCGGGGGATTTGCTCCCAGGTTTTATAACTTGCAGTACCGCGCACCAGGTGCACCTGATTTAGCTGCACGTATTAAGGGCTTGATGAATGAACCAGTGGCCGAACAACCCAATCGGGGCTTGGATCATGGCGCGTATATTCCACTTCTCAAAATGTTTCCGAAGGCCGACATCCCAGTTTTACAGATGTCGATCCCAACTTATGATCCAGAAAAGTTATTTGCAATTGGGAAGAAACTCGCGCCGCTGCGTGAAGAGGGGGTTTTGATTA
>CAIKID010000256.1 GCA_903827345.1 uncultured Actinomycetes bacterium
ACCAGTGATTGCTTGGTTGATCTGAGGAGAGGTGTAGACCAATCCATCGAGAACTACGGCGACCTGATTCTGCGGAGAGGCCAATTTAGTGACACGTGTTGTAATTGCGCCAAACTTGGTTGTTCCAGAGCCGGTGAAGTTCAAGAGAACCATCCAACCATTTCCATTTGTCTGATCCAAGTTAGCACTTGCTGAAGCAACATCCGTACCGACAACCTCTGCAGGGCCGAGGATGTACTTCGCAGTTCCATCGCGATTACACGCTACAAGTGAAGAAGAAGGATTATCTATGTTTCCACCCTGACGATTTGCCGCCTTGGTGCAATCAAGCGCACCGAAGCTTGTATTGAGATCTGCAGTTACCCCAGTAGGAAATGTCGGAGTTTGAACGGCAGGGGCTGAAGCCTTGGGAGTCGGCGTAGCCTTTGCTCCCGGTTTAGGCACGGTCACCGTTGTAGTAGAAGTAGTGGACGTAGATGTCGTCTTTGCGCCAGCTGCACCTACGGCCAAGACTTGGCGAAAACGGAGTTCAGCTGTCTGACCGACTAGATCGACAATACGTGTTCCAGTATCTCCTGGGACTGAGATGACTATCTGCTGGTTGTTTCCGGTTCCTTGCGCAGTCACTTGGCTCTCTGCTACACCAAGAGAGTTCACGCGCTGGCGGATAATGGCAACGGCTTGTGCGATTGCCGCCGAAGAGACTTTTCCACCTTTAGCAACGCGTGGTTGCAAGGTAACGCTGGTTCCTCCGCGAAGGTCGAGACCAAGTTTTACCTTGTCGTTCTGGATGAAGGCCAGAGCGCTGAAGGCGACCAAAATGATGGCCAAGATGGCAAGGGTTCGTCCGGGCTTCGCCTGGGACTTAATGGATTTGGAAATGTTGGCAGACATAAGACGCAAGTCTAGGCATCAAGAGGGGGCATGTCGAAAATGCCGAGCTCTCCCTGCGGTGGCGTCAGACCAATATGAGCCCAACCCGAGGCGGTCGCCATCCTGCCGCGCGGGGTTCGGGCCAAAAGTCCTTTGCGCAGTAAGAAAGGCTCAGCCAGGCTCTCCAAAGTCTCTGCCTCTTCGCCCATAGACATCGCCAAAGTGGTCAGACCCACAGGACCCCCGTTGAACTTTTTGATGAGGATTTCCAGGAGATTGCGATCGAGGCGATCTAAGCCAATCAGATCGACCTCATACATCTCTAGGGCGGCCTGTGCCGCTTCGATATCAATTTCACCATTTCCATGAACTTCGGCGTAATCCCGTACCCGGCGCAGCAGGCGATTGGCAACGCGAGGTGTCCCGCGGGAGCGAGAACCGATCTCGTTAATTGCATCTTCTGTAATTGGCACCTGGAGCAACGTTGCACTCCTGCGCACGATCGTTGAAAGTTCACTTTCCGCATAAAAATCTAGTTGGGCGGTGAAACCGAAACGATCTCGTAATGGACTAGGAAGTAAACCGGCGCGAGTGGTTGCGCCTATAAGAGTGAAATGCGGCAGCGTAAGTGGAATCGCCGTGGCGCCTGCTCCTTTGCCGACCACGACATCTACCCGAAAATCCTCCATCGCCATATAGAGCAACTCTTCGGCTGGGCGAGACATCCTGTGAATCTCATCAAGAAAGAGAATCTCGCCTTCCACCAATGAAGAGAGGATGGAGGCTAGGTCTCCCGCATGCTGAATAGCTGGGCCGCTTGTAATACGAATCGGCGCATTCATCTCCGTAGCGATAATCATCGCTAACGTCGTCTTACCCAGTCCCGGTGGACCCGAAAGCAAGATGTGATCCGCGGGAGATTTGCGCGAGCGAGCAGCTGTAAGCAAAAGATTGATCTGAGCTGCAACTCGTTGCTGCCCGACAAACTCCCCCAAATTCTTAGGGCGTAACGCTAACTCTTGAACACGCTCTGCATCATCAGAATATTCACTTACTAAGGATTCGCTCATCGTTGGACTCCGCCTGCAAGTGCGGCCCGGAGCAACTCTCCAATCGGCTCCCCCGCAATATCCTTAAACTGTGTGGAGAGTTGATCGATTCGGTCTTGGGTTTCACGCGCGGTGAATCCCAAACCGATCAATGCGCTCGTTATCTGGTCCCGCCAACTTCCGACAACTGCCAAATCGCCTGCATCAAAATTATCCACTTTCTCACGCAATTCAAGAACGAGGCGTTGCGCCCCCTTCTTACCTAAACCAGGAATGCGCTCGAGAACTTCAGATTGCTCGTTCTTAATAGCACTAACAATTTCCGCCGTTTCATAAATATTCAGGGCCGATTGTGCGACCTTAGGACCGATGCCCGTGACAGTCTGCAGTAATTCAAAGATTTCACGTGCAGCATGACTTTCAAATCCATAAAGGGTGAGTGCATCTTCACGCACCACCAGGACAGTCTGCAGAGAGATGGTTGTCCCAACGGTGAATGCAGCAGCTAACCGTGGAGAAACATTAACCAACAACCCCACGCCGCCAACTTCAATAACAACATTGCCAGATCTCATCGACTTAATGGTCCCGGTAAGCGAGGCAATCATGATGTGGCCGTCTTTGCGCTGCGGGTGCGGAGCCGCTCTTTCTCAACCGCCAAGGCGGTCTGCATCCTGGAATCCCCCATGCCACGCCAGTGGTGACAGATCGCCAGGGCGAGAGCATCAGTGCTGTCGACTGGCTTAGGGACCGAATCGAGGCGGAGCAACTTCTGAACCATCATCGCCACTTGCTTCTTATCTGCACGACCCGATCCCGTGACTGCGGCCTTAACTTCGGAAGGAGTATGCATTGTTACGGGTATGCCAGCCTTCGCGGCGAGGAGAAGTGCTACTCCAGCAGCTTGGCCGGTTGCCATAGCGGTGCGAACGTTGAGTTGCGAGAAGACTCTTTCTACTGCGATCACATCCGGATTCGCACGAATGATCCACTCTGAAATTTGCTCTTCGAGTTCTAAGAGACGCATTTCTAGTGGCGCACCAACTGTAGTGCGGATGATTCCTACATCGACCATGGTGAGAATTTGGGAGCCCTTGCTTTCGACAACGCCAAGGCCACAACGGGTTAAACCCGGATCGATCCCCAGCACTCTCATGCGGGTAAGCCTATTCGCCGAGGCTTGCCATTACCTCGTCAGACACATCAAAGTTGCCATAGACGTTCTGCACGTCATCCAACTCTTCAATGGCATCGATGAGATTGAAGACCTTGGTCGCAGTTTCAGCGTCTAGTGGAACAGAGAGAGTTGGGAGAAAAGAGGTATCGGCCGACTCATAATCGAGTCCCGCGCCTTGAAGCGCCGTACGAACGGCCACCAAGTCACTGGGTTCTGAAACGATCTCGAATGAATCACCGAGATCATTTACCTCTTCGCATCCAGCATCGAGAACAACTTCCAAAATTCGATCTTCTGTAACGCTAGCCACCTTGTTGACTAGAACTACGCCCTTGCGATTGAACATATATGAAACCGAGCCGGGATCTGCCATCGTTCCGCCATTTCGCGTAACGGCCACTCGAACTTCCGAGGCTGCGCGATTGCGACTGTCCGTGAGGCACTCAATCATGAGAGCAACCCCACCAGGAGCGTATCCCTCATACATAATCGTCTGCCAATCCGCACCACCAGATTCCAAACCACCACCGCGTTTAACAGCGCGTTCAATATTATCGGCGGGCATGGAATTCTTCTTCGCCTTAGCGATCGCATCGAAGAGGGTTGGGTTCCCATCGATATCCGGCCCACCGTTTCGGGCTGCGATCTCAATGGACTTAATCAACTTTGCAAAATTCTTGGCACGACGGGAGTCAATGACCGCCTTCTTGTGCTTTGTCGTTGCCCACTTGGAATGGCCTGACATTCAGCTCACCAACCTTGTTCTAGCTCTATTGAAGCCTCGCGCACTGTTACGCGACGACTGCCTTACAAACGCTCTCGATAAAGTATCGATGAACCCGATTATCTCCCGTTATTTCCGGATGGAATGAGGTCGCAAGCAAGTTTCCTTGCCGGACCGCAACAGGGTGCAATTGTCCATCAATTTCTACAGAAGCCAAAACTTCGACACCCGCTCCCAGCGAGTCGACCCACGGGGCCCGAATAAAGATGGCCCGCACCGGCGGCGCCGTGATTCCAACCATGCTCAGATCTGACTCAAAGGAATCAACTTGGCGTCCAAAGGCGTTCCGCCGCACTGTCATATCAATTCCGCCAAAGCTCTCCTGACCTTCCATCGCCCCTTCGATCCGATCGGCGAGCAGAATCATTCCAGCGCAGGAGCCATACGTTGGGAGACCATCATGAATTCGCGCAGAGATGCGATCGAAGAGCCCAAAGGTGCGCGCCAACTTGGCGATCGTCGTCGACTCACCGCCGGGAAGGATCAGCGCATCAATTGCATTTATCTCATCCAAATTTTTAACGGCGATCGCCGCAACGCCACACTCTGCCAAGGCAAAGAGATGCTCTCTAAAGTCGCCTTGCAGCGCTAGAACTCCAACCAACATGTGAAAGTGGGCGGTCTTACCAGCCGCGCTCAGCCAAACGATGTGGAACAGGAATATCGGCGACGTTGATTCCAACCATGGCATCACCTAATCCGCGCGAAACATCAGCAACGACCTTGGCATCCGTGAAATACGTGACGGCCTTTACGCATGCACTCGCACGTGCAGCAGGATTGCCGGATTTGAAAATTCCAGAACCTACGAAAACTCCATCAGCACCAAGCTGCATCATCATCGCAGCATCGGCAGGAGTTGCAATTCCACCCGCGGTAAAGAGTACGACGGGTAGCTTGCCAGATTGCGCTACTTCTTTTACCAAGTCGTACGGAGCAGACAACTCTTTGGCCGCAACATAAAGTTCATCTTCACGCATATTAGAGAGGCGACGAATCTCTTGCGAGATTTTACGCATATGCGTTGTTGCATTCGAAACATCGCCGGTTCCAGCTTCTCCCTTGGAGCGGATCATGGCAGCGCCTTCGTTGATGCGACGGAGCGCCTCACCAAGATTTGTTGCTCCACAAACAAAGGGAACTGTGAAATTCCACTTATCGATGTGATTCTCATAATCTGCTGGGGTTAAAACTTCGGACTCATCAATGTAATCAACGCCCAAGCTTTGCAATATCTGCGCTTCAACAAAGTGACCAATACGTGCCTTTGCCATAACAGGGATTGATACTGCGGCTTGAATCTTCTCGATCATGTCAGGATCTGACATACGCGCTACTCCACCTTGGGCACGGATATCTGCAGGTACGCGTTCCAGCGCCATCACTGCAACAGCACCAGCATCTTCAGCAATCTTCGCTTGCTCGACATTGACCACGTCCATAATGACGCCGCCCTTGAGCATCTCAGCCATGCCGCGCTTTACGCGACCAGTACCGGTTACCTTTGGGGTGTTCTCAGACATGTCATCTCCTCGTGCGGATCAGTGCCCTCGTGGGCTGCTACCCCTAAGGGCAAGAGTCCTAGTCTACTTTGAAGCCGAGGGTGTTGGCGTACTGGTTATTGGGAATACGAAGGTTGGCTGCTGGTCGGTGAGAGCAACCCAAACCTGGCCTACAGGTAGGTAGGCAGGAGAGCCATCTTTGAGCGTCCACGTCGTTGGGACGGTAGCACTGACTCGGTTCCAGAAGACGGGAATCTCCTGGCCATCGCGCAAGAGATAGCCGACACCCGAACCGACAGTATTGCTGAACGGGGTAAAGCTGCCCAGCTTGTCGTGGTAAATCGAGGGGGTGATGCTGACAATTTGGATGAGAAGTGCAGGAGAGCCCAATTGCGCACCATTCGCAGCGACATCCAATACGCCGTTGTAGTACATCTTCCACTTCTGCGTGGCTGACGACCAGACCGCTTTGTACTTTGCTGCTGGCCACTTCATTTCGGCACTCTTAATTGTCTTCCCTCCAAGAGGAAGCGGGCCAAAACTCCAACCCACAGATTTAGCTGTGGCAATCTTGCGGTTTTCAACGTTGATTGATTTATTCAATAACGCCTTAGGGTTGAGCACCATGTCAGTAGGAGCGGTGCGTGCCGGGTCGCGGGAATAAATAGATGCGGGTTCTGTGTCCGCACCAATGTTTTCGATATTTGCAGCACGCAAGACCGGTAAGAACTTTGATTGTGCGCCGCTGTATGCCATGCCAACACGTCCATAGTTGGCCATCAGGTCAATATCACTTATGCGCGCAGAGCGGATTGGACCAATCTTTGCTGGAAGTTTGTTGCTAAATACCGCAGCAATTCGAGTGAGGCCGCCCTCGACCTGCTCGATATAGATGACATCGGCGCTATCAAGACCAATCTGAGGATGTGCCGCTCTCGTGTCATCGATCTTGACGAAGAGAACCGGACCATTTATTCCAGGAAGACCAGTTAATGCATTCGTAGTGATAACAGGAGCCGTCTTTTTGGTTGTGGTTGTGGCCGATGATCCGCACCCAGTGAGGAAAAGTAGTGAAGTAGCGGCCACGCCTATTGCTAGAAATTTAGGAGTGCGATTTTTCAAAGCGTGTCCTCTTCAAATGAGTAGATCTTCGGCAACTTTGCCTTTCCAGCAAGATGGAAGAG
>CAIKID010000257.1 GCA_903827345.1 uncultured Actinomycetes bacterium
CTTTACATGCGCATGGTCGGTGAAGCCGTTCAGGATTACAAGGCGGGGATCATGGAGACCGAAGAAAAATCCCTGGAGTGCAAAGTCGAACTTCCTATCAATGCCCACCTCTCCCACGAATACGTTCCAGGCGAGCGCCTTCGCCTAGATCTTTATCGTCGTCTCGCTGACGTGCCTTCTCCTGGCGCTGTAGAAGAAATTCGTTCCGAACTCATCGACCGCTTTGGCCCTTTACCCTTGGAGGCAGCCTTCCTTCTGGGAGTCGCCGAACTTCGCGCCTTAGCGAAGGAGGTCAGGCTGACCGAAGTTGTCATGCAAGGAAAATTCTTACGTCTAAGCCCCGTGAAACTCCCAGAATCGCTGCAATTGCGCTTGACTCGCGTATATCCGGGCTCGCTATACAAGAGCGCTACAGGGACTTTGCTTGTGGCGCTGCCGACGGGACCGGCGTGGTCGCCGTCATCTGTAGCCCCGGTCATGGTGGATACTTCTCTCCTAGCCTGGGTAACCGAGGCCATTAACGTTCTTGTCAGGCCAAGCCTGGCACCCAACACGACAGCGAAGTTGTCATCGAAAGCGAGTACGACGTGAAGAGAATCATTGCCGTTCTAACTGTTGCTAGCGCTCTTTTATTGAGCGGGTGTTCTCAAGTGGGCGTCGCCGCCTCCATTGGTTCAACCAAGATTACGCAGGCAACTGTGCAAAAGAGCATTGATACCGTTCTTGCCGAGCGCAAAAAGGTTGTCACCACTGGCATGACTCTTGATACCGGTGAAACCCTTAATCGCGGACAGTTGCGCTTCCACCTGATGGCCACACTCTTGGGCGATGTCGCAACCGATGGCAAGATCTCGGTCACCAAAGCTGAAATTGATGCACGCCGCGCAACGATTCTTACTCAAATTGGTGGAGCAGCTGCGCTACCTAAGGCTCTTGTCGGAGCAGGGATCGCCTCTATAGATCTTGATACATACCTACAGCTCATTATTCTCTCTGAAAAACTTCAAGCTGCCGCAGTGGCTGCCGGAATACCTCAAGCAAATACTGGTACCGAAATTCAGAAGTTAATTAGCGCCAAGGCAATCAAACTTAAGGTCACTGTGAATCCACGCTATGGAACATGGGATTCAGCCGCTGGCGACATAGTTGCTGCAACTTCTGCTAGTTCAGCAACGACGCCTGTACCTACTCCAACCAAGTGACCGAGTCCCACCTGCAACGCCTTGTTGCAGTGATGGATCAACTGCGATCACCGGGTGGGTGCCTTTGGGATGCTGAGCAAACTCATGAGTCACTTCTGAAGTTTCTCCTTGAAGAGTCATATGAATATATCGAGGCAGTAGAGACCAACGATCGTGAAGCAATGCAAGAAGAACTTGGTGACGTATTGCTGCAGGTGTACTTCCACGCGCGTATGGCTCAGGAACATCCAACCCACCCATTCTCCATTGAAGATGTTGCAGAAACTGTCGCGGATAAATTAATTCGTAGACATCCTCATGTCTTTGCTGATGTGAAAGTTTCTTCCAGCGATGAAGTTCTCGAAAACTGGGAAGCCCTTAAGGCTCTGGAAAAGGGCCGAACATCTGCTGTTGATGGTGTGCCGATTGCCCAGCCAGCGTTGACCCTTGTTACGAAATTGCTCTATCGTGCCGAGAAGAATCGTCTGGATCTTGATTTACCTCAGGACATCAATACCCCGACTGCCGCCACTGAAGAAGCAGTTGGTGAAGTGTTGCTTGCGACAATTGCTTGGGCCACTTCCAATGGAATTGATCCAGAGGGCGCCCTACGTGGAGTCTCACGGGCGCTCATGGCGCAGATTGCAGAGATAGAAAGCACCCCCGGCGCGGTAGGATAAGCACGCGATCAACGTTGATTTTGCGCTCACATTTGCGACATTATTGATTTTTAGGGAGATACAACGTGGCCATCATCGAAATCCTCGGAGCTCGTGAAATTCTTGATTCCCGTGGCAATCCAACGGTTGAGGTTGAGATCGCCTTGGAGGATGGAACCCAGGCTCGTGCCGCTGTCCCAAGTGGTGCATCTACCGGAGCTTTCGAAGCAGCCGAACTTCGTGATGGCGGTGCTCGCTATGGCGGCAAAGGCGTTGAAAAAGCAGTCGCGTTTATCATGGATGAAATTGCACCGAACATCATCGGGCTTGATGCACAGGATCAACGCCTTGTTGATGATGTCCTTATTGCCCTTGATGGGACACCCAACAAATCTCGCTTAGGTGCCAACTCACTTCTCGGAGCATCACTTGCCGTTGCAAAGGCTGCTGCGGAAAGCGCCGACCTGTCACTCTTTCGCTACCTCGGTGGCCCAAACGCACACTTGTTGCCTGTTCCGATGATGAATATTCTCAACGGTGGGGC
>CAIKID010000258.1 GCA_903827345.1 uncultured Actinomycetes bacterium
AGTGGTGTTTCCAGCGTGTTTTCGTCATCTTCTTCGTTTTCCTCTTCGGACAGTAACTTGACGGCATCCCCGCTGCTGCTGCTGCCTTCTCCTCTTTGAGAGCGCAATGCGATTTTACCTCTCCCGCACTTGCAGGTCAAACATGGACCTTAGCAACACTTCAGGCACAAACTCTTAATTGGACCGCTTGCAACAGCGGATTTCAATGTGCTCAATTCCAAGTTCCTGTCGATTACAACCATATCAATAGCAGCACTTTCACTTTGCAAGTAATTAAACACGGAGCAAATATCCCGACTAAGCGCATTGGATCTCTGATCATGAATCCGGGAGGGCCAGGCGGCTCAGGAATCCAATATGTGGAAGCTGCAGATTCTATTGTTTCTACCAGTATCGAAAATGTTTATGACCTCATTGGCTTTGATCCACGAGGAGTGAATCTTTCGCAGCCGATTCGCTGTTTAACCGATCCACAAGAGGACTATTTCCTTGGTGGAGATGGATCTGTGCAGACTCCAGCTGATCTGGCATCTGCAATTAACTCCTCTAAATTGATGGCCTCTGCATGTGCCATGTCTGCGGGAAACAGATTGGGCCACTACTCAACCCTAGAAACTGCCCGCGATATGGAACTCTTGCGGATCCTTCTCAAAGAACCAAAACTTAATTACATCGGTAAGTCGTACGGTACCTTCTTGGGAACTCTCTATGCAGCCCTCTATCCAAAGACGACTGGTCGCATGGTTCTCGATGGTGCGGTAGATCCAAATATCCCGGTGCGAGATCAAAATCTGGCGCAAGCGGTTGGATTTGATACCGCTCTCAAAGCCTTTATTGCAGCAAACTCCACTTTTTCTATAAAACAGATCCAGGCTTTTTTGCAAAGTGCGCGAACAAAACCGTTGGTGGATCGAAACAATCGCCAGCTCGCAGAGTCGCTTGTGGTGACGGGAATAGCGGCATCTCTTTACGATCCAACAAATGGATGGCCTTTGCTCGCAAAGGCGCTCTCCGAGGCGATTACCGCCAAGAATCCCTTTGGCTTCTTTCTGCTCGCCGATTCATATAATGAACGCGATAAGAATGGTCACTACGTATCCAACCAGACAGATATCGCTGAAGTTGTTTCTTGTTTAGATTTTAAAGATCTGCGCACTTTGAGTCAGATCCAGGCCGATGCGAAGAACTTTGCCGCAGCCGCCCCCATCTTTGGGCCATATCTGGCATTCTCTGGCTTGCCTTGTCTCTACTGGCAAGCTAAACCCGTCGTGGCACCGGCTCTTACCCACCTAGCGACCAACCCGCTCTTGGTGATCGGCACTACCCGCGATCCGGCAACTCCGTATCAGTGGGCTATAGGTCTCCATAAAGCCTTGTTAAACAGCACTCTCATTACCTTAAATGGGGATGGCCATACGGGCGCAAATCGAGGCAGCGCCTGCGTAGATAAGGCCATGAACCGCTATCTCCTGACCGGGAAGCCTCCGACCCACGATATTACCTGCGATACCGATGCCGCCCTCTCGGCGGCCGTTACGGCTTAATCGCCAAGTTGGTAAAAAGCACCCCTTGGGATACGGCAGTATTTCCCTATGCGCCTCGACCACGTTTCCTACGTCACCAGTCACGAACAACTCTCTGACACTGTTCAACGTTTAGGCTCCAAGTTAGGTACGACCTTCGTCGACGGTGGTATTCATCCTCGCTTTGGTACCCGAAACTTCACCGCCCCGTTGCACAATGGGCATTACCTCGAAGTCGTCTGCCCGCTGGATCATCCAGCAACAGATAGCAATGCATTTGGTCGTGCAGTTTCCAAGCGCGCCAATGAAGGTGGCGGTTGGTTGACTTGGGTTTTATCTACCGATGATATTAAACCTATTGAGACACGAATTGGTCGCCCAGCAGCAGAGGGACATCGCATGAAGCCTGATGGTACCGACCTGCGTTGGAAGCAGATCGGTGTCAATGACATTTTGCAAGATAAGCAATTGCCTTTCTTTATCCAATGGCTTACATCTGATCACCCATCGAAAGATGGAGTTGCCACAGCCGCAATCACGAAAGTGGAGTTCGCTGGCGACAAAGAGAAGATTAAGGAATATGCCGGTGCTGAAGTTTCAGATGCGATTGGTGATGTTGAAGTTATTTGGGTCGATCCAGCAACGAACGATGGAGACACTGGAATTGTCGCTGTCTATCTTCAGACCCCAGCTGGTGAAATTCGTATTGATTAAACTGCTTGGTTAACCTTGAACCGAGTACGTTCTAATTCTTCACCATCAATTTCACATGTGAAAAGATAAGAACCTAAACGTGGAATTGGAAGCATTGGCATATTAAAGCCCAGATTAATTACCTGCCATTCACCTGGCTCTAGCCCTTCAGGACGACCCACTTGGAAGCTCATCTCAGCGCGAAATGGCCCGAAGGTATCTGGACCGGTAGGAAGCAACACATCTTGACCATCAATATCTTGCAATCGAATTATCAATAAGTGGTCGCGATTTGTGAGATCCCAGGGCACCTTTACCTGAACCGCTATTGCAACATTTATTGGCCAAGGAGCAGGGGCTTCAAGTGGAACGGTCACCCGGTCAATCCCACCACCTGAGATGTACAAGAGCCCGTTTGGGGTTTCTACGTGATTACAGAGGATGGCAGAAAGTTCCATAACGCACAGGGTACTCTTACGCATTGCGCCTCGGTGGCTCAGTGGTAGAGCAGCCCACTCGTAATGGGCAGGTCGCCGGTTCAATCCCGGCCCGAGGCTCCAGTACTTTTTCCCTCTTTATTTTGGTTTGGTAAATGTAGGCGCATCACAGCGAAGGCAACTATTGATAAGCCGGTAACTAAACTTGCAATCCATATCCATTGCAGGCCGGCTCCAAGGAGCACGCCTGCTAGAACAGGTCCCATGATTGATGCAATTGTCCAGATGCTGGTTGATGCAGCGTTATAACGACCACGAAGGTGCTCGGGGGCTAGTTGGTTAACAATCGAGGGCATGATCGGTGACCAGATCATCTCGCCTATGCCAAAGACAATTTGGCAGATAATGACAAGAGCCAACGCCTGCGAGTGCACGATTCCAGCGCAAGCAAGCGCAATCCATGCCAACGCCCAAAAGAAGGCAGCGGTAGCAATGGATTTTCTACGATCTACCCTTTCCATTCGCTTTACAAACCAGAGCTGTGCTACCGCGATTAAGAAGGTGTTGGCCGCAAAGGCCCATGCGATATCAGCGGGTTGCACCTTTGCTACGATCGAGGAGAAGGCAGTGAATCCGACTTCTAGTTGTGCGTAACCGCAGAAAATTGCACCAATCGAAATCAGCCAGAACTTAACGAAGACACGATCGCTAATTACTTCGCTCCACCCACCGCTTCGATTTGAATTCTCAACTCGCTCTTGACTGCTGCGATGTCCAACTCCGCGCACAAAGAGAATGACAATAAAATATACAATGTAGGAGATTCCGTCACCGTGGTAGAGATTGACGAAGGTCTGTGGATTTTTAATATTAACTACTAGCGAAGCGATCATCCCTCCCAAGCCCATCCCGAAATTCATAAGTGCAAATTGCGAACCAAAGTATCGTGGCCTTTGCTCTTCACTTGTCAGTTCAGCGGCGATCGCACTCTGGCTTGGCCACATCGCCGACTGACCTATCGCGCAGATGGTTGTAACAACCAATGCGCTCGTGACGCCATGAATAGAAGCCATATTAAAGTAGCCACAAGCGCTAATCAGCAGCGAGATGTATAGAACTGGCTTTGGTCCCCAGTGATCAACCAAAGATCCGACGATCGGAGAGAGAGTTAATCCGACAAGTGCCCCATAGGCAGAGATCAGGCCGACGACACCAGAGGGGATCCCTCGCACTTCATGGAGGTAGATAAAGAGGAAGGAGAAGACCAAGCCATTTCCCACTGCAGAGAGCAGTACCCCCAAGAGCAGTACACGTATCTGGAATGGTAGTTTCACTTCACTATTATCCCCTATCGCGCCTGCTCTCTGTTGCACATTAATTTGCGGACAGCACACCACTCCTGTTAGCTTCTGGAAGATTCAAACCCGGCCCAAAGTTCCCATAAACCTCTCGGCATATTTACTCTTGATTTGCACCCTCATTTAGTGGAGCATCAGAATGTGGCGAGCAAATCTGCAAGATCCAATAAGTTTCGTGGAGATCTGCAGGGTGTAAGAGGAATCGCCGTCCTATTCGTCCTGCTCTTTCACGCAGGTATTCCGGGTTTTCAAGGTGGTTTTATCGGAGTAGATATCTTCTTCGTTCTCTCTGGCTTTTTAATAACTAAGAATTTGCTCGAAGAGGAGATAAGAACTGGAACGATTTCTATACGGGAGTTTTATGCCAAACGGATGCGCCGACTCCTCCCGGCATCAGGTTTGGTTCTGCTTCTCACCCTGATTTTCGGATATCTCTACCTTCCCCGCGTATTAATCCCAGAACTCACTCGAGATATTTCTGCCGCAACTTTATACATATCAAATTTCTCCTTTGCAGCTCGAGCAACGGATTACTTCGCGGTTAACGCAACTCCCTCACCTGTAATTCACTACTGGTCACTCAGCCTCGAGGAACAGTTCTATATCTTCTGGCCAGTTGCAGTTCTTCTTCTCTCAAAACTTCGCTTCATGGCACGCACCTCCGTTCGGCACTTTGCGCTGTTAACTTTCTTCGCCTCCCTGGCATTTGCTATCTGGTTACTACCAAGATCAGAACCATGGGCATTCTTCTCACTACCAACCAGAGCTTGGCAGTTGGCACTCGGAGCCATCATCGCCACGTTGGTTTCCAATTTTCGAAGGCTTAAATATTTTGTGGCATGGGTTTTGGGCTTCTCTGGCCTCGGTATGGTTATTGCCTCGGGGCTATTTATAAGGAGTTCTGCTCAATTTCCTGGTCCCATCGCACTGCTACCAACAGTTGGCGTTGGATTAATTATTATCGCGGGCATTCAAAAACGTAAGACAGCCGTGAGCGCTCTTTTGAGCTGGAGACCTTTACAATATTTAGGAAAGATCAGTTACTCAATTTATTTGTGGCATTGGCCACTCTTTGTCATTCCCTTGATAGCCATGGGGCATCCCTTAAAGCTGGCTGTCAGAGTCGCACTTATCGCAATAACGCTGGTAATTTCTGCTGCGTCAGAGAAATTTGTGGAAGCCAAGTTTCGCCTAGGTCGGTTAAAAGCTAATAGACCTCTCAGAACATATTTGGCAGCAGCATTTTCAATTCTCATATTAATTTCTTCATCAGTGGGAGTCAGGGCCGAAGTACTCAATAAAGTTCACAAACCCCACAAGGCGGTGATAGTTATATCAAATCTACTTACCGCCGTAGTTCGACCAACAACCGTTGACGCTCCCGTGCCTGAGGATCTATATCCCTCGCTTTTTGATGCAAAGAATGACCACCCCATTAGTTATACAGATCGCTGTAATGTGCAAGTAAACGGGCTCGCGTCAAGTTCTCCCTGCATTTACGGTGACACAACATCAACTGTGACTGTTGCACTGTTTGGAGATAGCCATGCCCTCGCCTGGTTTCCCGCTATAAATCGCGTTGCTACTAATAACCACTGGAAACTCTTTTCGCAGACCATGTCAGCGTGTGGTCCTCCGGACCTTGGTCAGTGGAATGCGCAGGCGGCGAAGGTATTAAAAAATTGTCCTATCTGGCGCGAGGCGGCCATTCAAAAGATAATTGCCGCTAAACCATTGTTTGTCTTACTCACCGGGACAAGAGGATTTGTCGCCGTTCATGCGGATGGAACCATAGCTCCAGTCACTGAAAATGCTTCGCTATGGTCGGCCGGAATGAAGCGAACTCTAGATAAATTTAAGGCGGCTGGAATTCGCCCAATCATGATCTCTGACATTCCATTTGCGAATAACGACCCAACAATTTGTTTATCTCTTCACCCCAAAAGCTCTATCGCCTGCGCAACTCCCGTTGTCCGAGCAATCAACTCCGATTGGGTGCTCCTTGAGCGCAAGGTCGCAATGGCAGAAAAGGTCACCCTCATCGAGCCGCAAATGTGGCTCTGTCCCTCAAGCCCTTGCCCGGTGATCCTCAACAACATCTTAATTTACTTAGATGCCAGTCACATGACGGCAACCTTCTCGCAGACGCTCTCCGGAAAACTCGGCCGTGCAATTGCGGCAAGTCTCCTCAAAACATTCCCATAACAGGGAAGAAGAGCATTCTTACTTGGTATGCATATTAGTATGCGGAGCATGAACTCAATGGGAGTCGGAACTTTCACCAAATCCATTTTGATTGAGGTTGCGCAGAGTAGGGGCTATCTAGCGGATTCCGGGATGAAAGTCGATGAGATTTCGGTTCCCTCATCCCCAGCCGCTTTTGAGATGCTAGAGCGCTCCGAAATCGACGCTTTAATCACGAGCCCCGATAATGTCTTGGCCTATCGCTATTTGAGCAAGAATCCACTGGGCAGAAAACTTGATGCAATAATTCTCAGCGCAATAGATCGCGGACTTGGACTCTCGCTTTGTTACGCGCCTGGCGTGGATTTGGCACCTTTAACTTTTGGAGTTGATGTTCCGAACTCTGGCTTTGCCTTCGTCGGATATGAACTTCTCTCGCAACAAGGAATTGCATATAAAAGCTACGCAGTCGAAAACCTTGGTTCAACCCCCAAGAGACAAGTTGCATTAGTTGGAGGAAGTATTGATTCCACAATTCTCAATGCGGGAAATGAAATCAAGGCTATTTCGCGAGGGGCACGAAAGATCGCTGATATATCCGCGATCGGTCCTTACATCGGCTCGGTATTGGCGGTGGTCGGTGAACCTTCGCATTCGGTGCTTGCCTTAACAGAGATTATAAATCAAGTGATAAACGAGATTTTAAACGGTGAACATGCTCCGCTTATCATCGATATAACCAAGAGAAATCTAGATCTGACTTCAGCGCAGGCGCTCGACCATTACAACACCTTGATCGATCCAATGCCTGGGTTAGTGCAAGGCGGAAAGATCGACTTACCCTCGCTCAGAACTCTGATTGATTTACGCAATAAATACCTTCCAACCAATGAACTTGATGGAGTGATGGCTGATATCAGCGCTCTAGTAAGAGCACATTAAATAAAGTACTCTTCCCAAATGCCACATGCTTTCGACCCACAGGTGCCTGTCAAGGTAAATAAGATAGAAGACTCGCCGATCCCCGCGGAATATTTCTTGGCTCGCACTATGGATGGGCTCTATACGCCATATGTAATGCGCGTCCCAGAAGGAACCGGTCCATTCCCATTTATCTTTCTCGCATATGGCAATGGTGGCGTGGGCTTTGAATGGTTAGAAGACCGCATAGAACGCTTTAGTTACATCATGGATCGCTTACTGGCCGCGGGATATGCCTGCGCCTGGGGTAGGTATAGAGCTGAAGTTGAACTCGGTTACCACAATGGTGGCGCACTCAAAGTGGATGTTCGACAAGGCATGCAGCTGATGAATCGCGCTCCTCTGGAGTACGAAGACGAGATTTCAATTATCGAAAATGTAAAAGCAGATCTGAGAATTGATAGCGAACGCTGTGGCCACGTTGGCGTAAGTCATGCGGGAGAGATGCTTTTCAAGATTGCTTCGCAATATGTTGGAGTTGTAAAGGTTGGCGTTGCTTGCGAACCAGCAAACCACGAATTCTTGGCTCTCACTCCAGATAGTACGGCCAAAGTCAATCCAGAATCTGGTTTACGGAATATAGAAGAGATGGTGATGAGCAATCCTCTCTATGTTCGTACTCGCATTGATGATCAGGTAGCGAAGAGTCGAATTGCAGAGATCGACATTCCAATGCTGGTGATGGGTCGCGACGATGATCCCCTGCAGGGAATTTTCCGAGTAAGTTATGAGTTGCTGGAAGAAGCAAAAAAGAATGTGGAGTGGGTTACCTACGATCACCCATTACATGGGTACATTTTTCCTGTTAGAAATGCAGAGGGCACGATCGAGGTAGATGAAATGCAGAAATCCGCAATTGCCACGGTAATTTCATACCTAGACCGATATCTAAAATAGGAGTGCACCGTGGAGAATAAGCAGAGAATTTCCTTCTTTCCATACGACCAGATGGATGCTCCAATGCAGACAGAGATGCAACGTTGTGCCACTGAGGGCACTCCGCGGCCAGAGAGCAGCGCGATTCGCGCACACGCTCCAAATGCCTTTTGGGCCTTTGCCAATAGTTGGCAAGATATTTTCTACCACGGGATTTGTGAACACTCGATTAAAGAGCTATGCCGGGTGTATATCTCTCGCACAGTAAAATGTGAATTTTGTGGGAATCAGCGCAGCGAGAAGGCATCGACCGAAGGCTTGTTGGAGATGAAGTACGACGACCTACTTAATTTTGAAGCATCAGAAAAATACGACGATCGACAGAAGGCGGCGCTGGCTTATGCCGAAGCGATTGCCTGGCGGTTAGATTTAGATGATGCATTTTGGACTCGGTTGCATTCGCACTTTAGTGAGCCTGAAATTGTTGAATTAGGCTGCTTTATTGCGCTCACCTTCGGCCAGCAGAGCTGGATCAGAATTCTTAATATTGATCACCAGACTTACATGGGTGAAACTAGTGCAGGTCTAGTCAAAAAGTAAGTCTTTAGAGATTTGCTGAAAGACCCAACTTTTCTGCCATCCAATCGGCGGTGAAGTAACGATGTTCATTGGGAACATTGGCGCAACCGTGATTGCCACGCTCAAGGAGCAATAACTCACTGACAGTTTTCGTTGCTTCGTGAACTTTCACGGCATCTTGCCAAGGGAAGAGGCGATCAACCTTCCCAGCAACAATCAAAGTAGGACACTGGATCAAATCAAATCGGCCTTCATTGGTGAGGTTGAGGGCATGCTTTTGC
>CAIKID010000259.1 GCA_903827345.1 uncultured Actinomycetes bacterium
GCGATTTATGTAATAGCTACACCGATCGAACATGGGTTTATCTCGCACGAGTTCAAGAGTGCGCTGATAACTGAGAAAGATATTACCGGCGTGCGCAGCTCCAATAAAGATCAGGCTCGAATGCCCTCTCGCCGCAAGAAGGCTATAGACCCAATAGAACTTAAGGCTGGTGATTACGTAGTTCATGAGCAACATGGCGTGGGGCAATACGTAGAGCTCGTTGCAAGAACGGTTGCCGGAGTTTCTCGAGAATATTTAGTCATTGAATATGCCGCATCCAAGAAGGGCCACCCCGGAGATCGATTATTCGTTCCGACAGATACTCTCGAGCAGGTAACGAAATATGTCGGCGGAGAAGCACCTACGGTGCACCGTATCGGGGGAGCGGATTGGCAGAACACCAAGCGCAAGGCGCGTAAGGCGGTCAAGCAGATAGCCGCCGAATTGATCCAACTCTATGCGGCAAGAATGAGCGCACCTGGTTTCGCTTTCTCACAAGATACCTCGTGGCAGCGCGAGCTGGAGGCGGCCTTTCCCTTTGTGGAGACGATTGACCAACTCTCCACGATTGATGAGGTCAAACGCGATATGGAGCGCAGCCATCCCATGGATCGCATCATCTGTGGCGATGTCGGATACGGCAAGACTGAAATTGCGATTCGCGCGGCTTTTAAGGCGGTGCAAGATGCCAAGCAGGTTGCAGTCCTGGTTCCTACAACTCTTTTAGTACAGCAGCATCTCAAAACTTTCGCAGAGCGCTATGCCGGCTTCCCCGTGCGGATCGCTGGTCTATCGCGTTTCAATACCGCGAAGGAGTCCAAAGAGGTTCTCGAACGGCTGGCCAATGGCAGCATCGACATTGTGATCGGTACCCATCGTTTATTATCCAAAGATGTGATTTTCAGGGATCTCGGCTTGGTCATCGTGGATGAAGAGCAGCGCTTCGGAGTTGAGCACAAAGAGGAGCTGAAGAAGGCCCGAACAAATATTGATGTGTTATCAATGTCGGCAACCCCCATTCCTCGAACGCTAGAGATGGCGATTACGGGCATTCGCGAGATGTCGAATATCACGACACCCCCTGAGGAGCGTCACCCTGTTCTGACATACGTTGGGCCTTACGATGAAAAACAGGTAACCGCTGCGCTACACCGCGAATTATTGCGCGATGGCCAGATCTTCTTTCTCCACAATCGCGTAGAGAGTATCGACCGCGTCGCGCTGCGCCTGAAAGAGTTAGTGCCCGAAGCGCGCATACGAGTGGCGCACGGTCAGATGGGCGAGCGCGAACTCGAAGATGTGATCTTAGGATTTTGGCAACGCGACTTCGATATCTTGGTATGTACAACAATCATCGAGAGCGGGATTGATATTCCCAATGCAAATACCCTCATCGTGGATCGCGCAGATGCCTTTGGACTTTCCCAACTGCATCAATTACGCGGGCGCGTAGGTCGCGGGCGCGAACGGGCATATTCATACTTCTTATACTCACCGGATAAACCATTGACAGAAGTTGCACACGATCGCCTCACCACCATTGCGACAAATACCGATTTGGGCTCTGGCATGCAGGTCGCGCTTAAAGATCTTGAAATTAGAGGTGCCGGAAATATGCTCGGTGGCGAACAATCTGGGCATATCGCGGAGGTGGGCTTCGACCTATACATGCGTATGGTTGGGGAAGCAGTCGAGGATTTCAAGGTGGGATATGTAGATGTAAATCCCCGTATTAAAGAGTGCAAAGTTGAATTGCCAATTACCGCGCATCTACCCGTCGAGTATGTTCCTGCGGAAAGGTTACGACTTGATTTGTATCGCCGCCTAGCCGATTGTGTAGATGGCGCAGGGCTTGCTGCGATCGTTGATGAACTCCAAGATCGCTTCGGTGAACTTCCCGAAGCAGCGCGGAGTTTGATTGAGGTCGCGCGGGTGCGAACTCTGGCTAAATCTAAGAATTTCACCGAAGTGGTGTGGCAGGGCAAGTTCCTTAAAGTTGCCCCCATATTGCTTCCGGAGTCCGCGCAACTGCGCCTGCTGCGGCTTTACCCCGGCAGTCTTGTGAAGCAGGCGACATCGAGCCTGTTGGTGGCTCGGGATTCCACTCCAAATTGGCTAGAAAATGCCTCAGTAGGCGATACTTCTGTCCTGTCCTGGACTATCGAAGTCCTGAACCATCTCTAGGGAGCTCCGCGTGAAGAAGATAATTGCTGGCGTCATTGGCGCATTGGTTGTAGCAGGCGCAGGCGTAGGCCTCTGGTTCTTTCTAGATTCCTCCGTTGCAGCAGCCACAGTGGGCAAGGTCAAGATCAGTGCCAATCAGGTTGATGGAACGGTTAAGGCTGTTATCGCCGAAAGAAAGACCGTCTCTACGACTGGTATGCAACTTGCATTCGGATCTGCGCTGAACGCCGAAGCGCTCAACTATTACATTATCTCGGTCCTCTTGGCTCAAACAGCAGCTGCTAATAACATCACAGTGACAGATGCGCAGGTCGCGACACGTGCGGCATCGATCTTGAAGCAACAGGGAAGCGCGGCGAAGTTAAAGTTGGGTGAAGTTTCATCCAGTATTGCCTCCAAAGATTTTCCAGGCTATGTTCGCGAAATTCTTTATGTTGAAGCTTTGACCACGCTTGTCGAAAAGCAGGGCACAGCAGTTGCGAGTTCTGGAACTGCAGTGCAGTCCTTAGTACGAGCAGTGGCGCTTAAAGTTGGCGTAACCGTGAATGCAAAGTACGGCACGTGGGATTCAACGCAGGTGACTGTCGCGCCTCCAAGTGCTGCATCTTCAACCGCACAAACCCCAGCTCCAACGAAGTAGTCCATACGCGATCATGACCTCTGAGCTAGTTCGACTACAGGAGGTCATGCATCGATTACGTTCCCCAGGGGGTTGCCCATGGGATGCCGAGCAGACTCACGAATCTCTCTTGAAATATCTGCTGGAAGAGTCCTACGAATTTTCTGAGGCAGTCGACGAGAAGGATCGCGTAGCGATGCGCGAGGAACTCGGTGATGTCTTGCTACAGGTTTACTTCCACTCTGCGATCGCGCAAGAAGATTCCGAAGATCCATTTACTATCGATGATGTTGCTCGTGGCATTGCCGATAAATTGATCCGGCGCCACCCCCACGTTTTTACCGATTCCACTGTGACCTTCGACGATGTCTTAGAGAACTGGGAGAAGCAGAAGCGCGAGGAGAAGGGGCGAACTTCGGCTACCGATGGAGTTCCGTTTGCCCAACCAGCTATGGCTCTCGCCGCAAAATTGATCTACCGGGCAGATAAATATGGTTATTCACTTCCCGTTGCCCATCCGGTCACAATTGAGAGCGATACTGATGAGGCACAACTCGGTGCACTGCTCCTTGGAATCATTGATCAGGCACAGAAACTCGGGATTGACGCCGAAATAGCGTTACGTACGGCTACCAAGGGCTATATCTCAGCGATCCGCGAGCACGAAGCCGAGGAGAAGCCTTGGGAGCCGACTCGCTAGAATTAGACCTATAACAACTAAAAGGAGAACCCTGTGGCATTGATTGATGCGGTACACGCTCGCGAAATTCTAGATTCTCGTGGAAACCCAACTGTAGAAGTAGAAGTACTCCTCGAAGATGGAACCAGCGCTCGCGCTGCCGTTCCAAGCGGCGCCTCAACGGGAGCCTTTGAGGCTGCCGAGCTTCGCGATGGCGGAAAACGCTATGGCGGCAAGGGCGTCGAAAAGGCCGTTAATTTTGTTAACGATGAGATTGCACCAGCTGTCACGGGCTATGACGCTCAAGACCAACGCCTCGTCGACGCCGAGATGCTCGCGCTTGATGGCACAAAGAACAAGTCGCGCTTGGGTGCGAATGCAATCTTGGGAGTTTCTCTTGCGACTGCGCGCGCCGCAGCCGAGAGCGCTGATCTCTCTTTCTTCCGCTACATCGGTGGCCCAACCGCACACACCTTGCCTGTTCCTATGATGAATATCCTCAACGGTGGCGCACATGCCGATACAAATGTTGATGTGCAAGAGTTCATGATTGCGCCCATTGGTGCTGAATCATTTAAAGAGTCCTTGCGTTGGGGCGTCGAGATCTATCACGCACTTAAGTCTGTGTTAAAGCAGAAGGGCCTCGTTACAAGCGTCGGCGATGAAGGCGGATTTGCTCCAAACCTTGATAGTAATCGCGCCGCGCTAGACCTGATCCTTGTTGCGATTGAGTCTGCAGGATTTAAGCCTGGTAAGGATATTGGCCTAGCTATGGATGTCGCTGCTACCGAATTCTTTAAAGATGGCACGTACTCCTTTGAGGGCAAACAGAAGAGCAGCGATGAGATGATCGCTTACTACGCCGATCTCGTAAGTTCATACCCCATTGTCTCTATCGAAGATCCACTCGATGAAGATGACTGGGCCGGCTGGTCGAAGATGACCGCAGAGCTCGGCAACAAGATTCAGATTGTTGGTGATGACCTCTTTGTAACAAATCCAGAGCGCTTAGCGCGTGGTATCAAAGAGAACGCTGCAAATGCGCTACTTGTAAAGGTCAACCAAATCGGCACTTTGACTGAGACTCTTGACGCAGTATCTCTTGCGCATCGCAACGCAATTCGCACGATGATGTCACACCGATCTGGTGAGACCGAAGACACCACCATCGCCGATTTAGCCGTCGCTCTTGAGTGCGGTCAGATCAAGACTGGCGCTCCTGCGCGTACAGAGCGCGTAGCCAAGTACAACCAACTTCTTCGCATTGAAGAAGAGTTAGATGATTCGGCTCTCTTCGCGGGACGCGGGGCATTCCCACGTTTTAATGGATAGCTTCACAGGGTTATAAATGTTTAGAAGCATATCGGGGCGGAGCTTAGCCTTCGCCACGGTGCTTTTAGTATTAGCGATTACCCTGGCACCGCCGCTGCATAGTTACTTCACGCAACAGGCACAGATCAACGCATATGGCGCCCAACTCGCGTCCTCGCAGGCAACCTTGCAAGAAGCTGAGAAAGAGTTGATGCTCTGGAACGATCCAACCTATATCGCCACACAGGCAAGAATTCGTTTGCATTATGTATTTCCCGGGGAGCGTGAATATGTGGTTCTTACAAATTCTGCTCCGGATGCGGCACAAACTGTTCCTGTTGCTCCGATCGAAGGCGTAGTTCCCGGCGGAACTCCCTGGTATTCACGCTTGATTTCAACTATTACGAGCACAAGTCAAAGTAAATGACCGATAGACCAACCGCTGCAGATCTTGCTGCCATTGAATGGCAACTGGGAAGAACTCCGCGAGATGTTAATGCAATTGCGCATCGTTGCCCCTGTGGCAAACCCGATGTAGTAGAGACGCCACCTCGACTTTCCGATGGCACTCCATTTCCAACTTTTTACTATGCCACCTGTCCCAGACTTACCGGAGCGATTTCAACTCTTGAGAGCTCGGGAATGATGGGCGAAATGCAGGGCCGCCTTGAGACTGATCACGATCTCGCGGGGGAATATCACGCGGCACACGATGATTACATGGCCGCTCGGGCCGCGCTCGGAATTGATGTACCTGAAGTTGCTGGAATTTCTGCAGGCGGAATGCCCGATCGTGTGAAATGCCTTCATTCGCTTATTGCACATTCACTTGCAGCAGGTCCCGGCGTTAACCCTCTCGGGGATGAAGCACTTGCTGCGCTCCCGGATTGGTGGAAGACCAGCCCATGCGAGTAGCTGCCATAGATTGCGGAACCAATTCGCTGCGCCTACTTATTGCAGATGTCGATGGTTATAACTTCCGTGAAGTTCATCGCGATATGCGTGTGGTGCGCTTAGGGCAGGGTGTTGATAAGAACAAGGCATTTGCTCCCGAAGCAATTGAACGTACCTTGGCCGTAACCGCCGAATATGCCGCGCTCCTTCGCTCAAAAGGAGTGGAGAAGATTCGCTTCTGTGCGACAAGCGCAACGCGCGATGCAACCAATCGCGATCTCTTTATTGATGGCGTGCGAAATATTTTGGGAATTGCACCAGAAGTTATCCCGGGTAGCGAAGAGGCTGCTCTCTCCTTCCTCGGTGCCACCAAAGAGCTGGGCCAAGAGCTGTCACCCTTTTTGGTAGTGGATATTGGTGGGGGATCGACAGAGTTTGTATTGGGCAGTAGCGATGTCACATCGGCTCGCTCGGTAAATATTGGGTGTGTTCGCATGTCAGAGCGCCATCTCACCGCTCAACCGCCAACCGCGCAGCAGGTCGCCGCAGCGATTGTTGATATCGATGCCGCAATTCTTGACGCGCGCTCGCACGTGAATTTCAGCGCGGCCCAGACGCTCATCGCCGTCGCGGGTACTGCAACCACGGTTGCAGCAGCAGCGTTGGATCTCATTGATTATGACCGCTATGCGATCCATCTCTCCAGAATCCCAGCAGCAAAGGTTCATGAAGTGGCCGAGATGTTCGCAGCAATGACCCGCGATGAGATCGCCGCGCTGGGTTATATGCACTCGGGCCGCGTTGATGTAATCACCTCTGGCTCTCTCGTCTTATCGCGCGTTATGACGCTGACCGGTGCGAAAGAGTTTGTGGCTTCGGAATCCGATATTCTCGACGGAATCGCCTGGGGCCTTGCCACGATATAAATCGATCGCAGCTTTAGATAAAGCGATCACCGCCTGCACGCTCTGCCCACGCCTGGTTGATTGGCGCGAAGAGGTGGCCCTGACCAAGAGAAAGTCCTATGCAGATCACGATTACTGGGGAAGACCAGTTACAGGGTTTGGGGATCCTAAGGCCGAAATAATTATTGTCGGGCTAGCACCTGGAGCTCATGGGGCTAATAGAACCGGCCGAATATTTACCGGCGATAGTTCAGGCGATTTTCTCTTTTCATCTTTGCATCGTTCCGGATTGGCGAAGCTGTCCACAAGTGAATCTCGCAAAGATGGGCAAGAGCTTTATAGAACGCGCATTCTCTGCGCGGTGCGCTGCGCTCCACCTGGCAACAAACCCACCAATGAAGAGAAGGCCACCTGCGCTCCATTTATGGCCAATGAGATCGAACTTTTATTGCCCACCGCTAAGGTCTTTGTGGCGCTGGGAAATTTTGCGTGGACTGGTTTAATCGCACAATTGCTGACCATGGATTTTGAGATTCCCGCGCCACGGCCCAAGTTTGGCCACGGTTCAACCTTCATGACGAAAGCAGCGGATGGACAGCTCTTGAAAGTAATTGGGAGTTATCACCCCAGTCAGCAAAATACCTTTACGAAGAAATTAACTCCGCCGATGTTGGATGGCATTTTCAAGATGGCGAACCAGGCCTAGCCAGATTGCCACTGAGTTGCCGATAAAGAGTGCAAAGCAGAGTGTTCCGATTCCAACTCGACCACCGGCTGCCCACCCAATACTTAAAACAATAATTTCAATTAAAAGGCGAACACGACCAACCCTGACTCCAGTCACGCGATGAATCCCCGTCATCAGCCCATCACGTGGGCCAGGTCCAAGGCCACAGGTAATGTAGAACGATGATCCGCAACCGATGAGGGCAATTCCGCCAAAGACGTAAGCCAAACGGATCCAGAGTGTGTGATGTTGGATTGGAAATATATCTGTTCCAATTTGCAGCGAGAAAGCGATGACCACAATATTGGCGAGCGTTCCAAAGCCCGGACGCTGTTTAAGGGGAATCCATCCCAGCAAGACCACAATGCTCAGAAAGAATGTTGCCCAGCCTAGCGAGAGTGATGAGTGCCGACTTATTCCTTGCGAGAGAACGCTCCACGGTGCGTTACCCAGCGTGGATTGAATCAGTAGAGCTTCTCCGAAGCCGAAGATGGTTAAACCAAAGGTCAGGATGAGGACGCGTGAAATACTAAGCGACCACGGAGAGTGGGCAGTCCAGCTCGTCCGCGGGATAGTTCTATGCGGGCGAAGTAAGTTCTTGAGATTCACTAGGCGGAGACCAGATCAGCACACATGGCACGAAATGCCACCGTGTGCGCATTGACATCTGATTCTGTTGTATCAGGGGATACCAGTGCCATGTTGTGGAATGGCGTAATAAGGAATCCATCGTTAAGCAGGCGCAGATGGACATACTGCTCCAGCTCAAAGTCCCCAGCATCCGCCGCTTCGCGGCCAGTCTTGGGAGCGGTTGGCTGAAATAGATATTCCCCGCGAGCACCTAGGCGGGAACAAGACCAAGGAAGATCAAACTCTTTGATAGCGGCATCGACCCCGTCACACCAGAGCGAACCTAGTTTCACCATGCGAGCAAAGGCTTCATCAGTAAGGACCTGCGTCAGAGTGGCTCGCATCGCAGCCAAGCTGAGTGCGTTACCAGCCAAAGTGCTTCCGATTCCGCCGGTATCAATGAGTTCGCGCTCGACCTTTGCCTTTATTCGCGCAGCGACTTCTTGAGTCATTCCGAAGGTTCCAGTCGGGATTCCACCAGCGATCGCCTTGCCGATAGTTAGTACATCGGGCTGCAATCCGTAGAGCGCTGTCATGCCTCCGGGACCAACTGAAATTGTATGTGTTTCATCAATGATCCAGATGGTGCCGTACTTCTTTGCAAGTTCTCCCACTCCTTTGAGATAACCGTCATCTGGTAGCACAATTCCAATATTTGTCATTGCGGGTTCCATCAAGATTGCTGCAACATCTCCGTGAGCAAGAGCTGCTTCCATCGCTGCCAAATTGTTGAACTCAACGACGCGAGTGGTCTCTGCCAAATCAACGGGCGCGCCCAAATTCCCAGGGCGCTTGATCGTATTGCCGGCGTCATCCAGCGTTGCGAAAGTTTCATCAACCGAACCGTGATAGCACTTATCGATCACAATAATTTTCGAGCGCTCTGTGATTAAACGCGAGTAGCGAATCACATGGCGGTTGGCATCAGTCGCAGTCACGGTGAACTGCCAGAGCGGAAGGCCGAATCGACGAGCGAGTTCGGATGCCACAATGACCGCATCTTCGGTCGGTAGCATTGCGGTCAATCCCCGCTTCAATTGCGAATTGATTGCTTCGACGGTTGCCTTTGGCGAATGGCCCGTCATTGAGCCGGTATCACCTAAGCAGAGGTCTACATATTCGTGACCATCGACATCGGTAAAACGAGCACCTTGGGCGCTATCTACAAATATTGGGTAAGCGCCCGGCCATTTAGCCATCCAAGACATTGGCACGCCACCCGGCATGACCTCTTTGGCTTTCTGGAATAACTCCCCGCTCTTGGGGTGAAGCGTTAAAAAGCGCGCTTCTTCCTGCGCGATTAAATTCCCTAAATGCTCTCGATTGATCGTAGTCACGGGCAGGAGTCTATTAGCCTTGGGATATGAGCATCCAAATGCTTGGAGCCCTTGTTGTAGCAGGCCTGGCTGGCCCTCTACTGCGGGTCCCTAAGCGCTGGGGAGTTCCAGTGGCCGTAGGGGAACTTTTAGTCGGAACGCTCTTTGGCGCGAGTGGTTTCAACAAAATTCCCTACCAGGATCAATCGCTGAAATTACTCGCAACTGTAGGTTTCGCGCTCTTGATGTTTACAGC
>CAIKID010000260.1 GCA_903827345.1 uncultured Actinomycetes bacterium
CGGATTGTCAATGAGCGAAGTCGCCTTCCCCAAAGTGCCATGGAGGAGAGCACGAAATGAGTAGATGACAGACCTGCGACCGGTGGCTTTCAGTATGACTGCGCTCCACTCCGTGACCCAGAGCGTGGAATCCTGTGGTGACACACTGTGGGCGCATATTCCGAAAACCACTTTCTGAGTACACGTTGTTTCTAGATCCAATGCGACTGGCATGTCGAGTTCGTTCAAACCCCCATCAATGTTGATTCTATTGACTACTTTATTGGCCTGTTGACGGGCGTTGGCAATGATGAAGCTCTTCTTGGCGCTATTCGGAAGGTGCACGTAGTAGTAAAAGCCGGTGTAGATACCTTGAGCTTGGGCGGCCAGACGATCCGATCGATAATACTTTGCGGCGAGCAAATCCGCAGGGATCAGAGTATTACCACCGTTGATCCATAAGAAGTTCACTCCGGCTGCTGCCATCGTTGCAAAATTAATAGGTTTGCTTCCGGCATGCTGATAGCGGCTTATATCTAATCCCAATATGTGATGTCCTGGGCCAGCATTTTGAAAGGGAAGTGGGATGGCGGCGGCTGCCGTGCTGCAGCTCGCTGCAACCGCCAATAACGCCGCTACTAGATAACGAAAATTCTTGCGAACTATGCAGGTTGCAACCACGAGCTTTACCGTTCGAGAACGATAGAACCGTGCGCAGGTACGAGCACTGAGTTTGCTTTAATCGAAGAGAGAACCTTAGTTCCCGCAATGTTTCCGCTTACCACCAGGTTCCACTTGCCCCCAGTCGGTAGCGATACCGTTGATGGAATAGCAGTGGCGTTGAACGCCACTACGATCTTCTTCCACGAATCTTTGCTCTTCACGCCATCGAGAGAATACGCAATCACGCCATCGAGAGTTGGTAGGAAAGTGAGGTTCGATTTGATCGCGCTCGCCGCACTCAATCTAAATGCCGGATGCGCATTTCTAATTGCCAACAACCCCTTGTAGTAGTTGTTGACTACCATATTCGCCGGAAGAGTGCTCCACTTCAAGGAGTTAACGTCATCGCTGGCGTTGTAGCTATTGCCATTGCCACCTTTTGAGCGGAGGAATTCTTGGCCCGCCTGGATGAATGGAACACCTTCAGAAAGGTAGACGATAACAGCGCTCATCTGATCCATCTTGATAATTGTTGCTGCATTTGCACCTGTTGTGCTCGCTGTTAGTTTGTCAAAGAGCGTCTGGTTGTCATGTGACTCGACATAGTTGATGGATTGTGCAGCACTTGCAGTGATCCAGGTATTTGCGAGCATTCCGTTGTACGAAGTGTTACCAACAATTCCAGATTTAACATCGAGACCTCTTATAAATGCACCGGAGACGAATCCCGGCTTACCCGCATCAAAGACTGAACCCTTTGCGCCATCACGAATTTGGTCATTGAAAGCTGCTACGCCGGGGAGCTGCGCAATATTCCCTTGCGTCGCGGCGTCAGCCTGTGACAAAGAACTTGTACCATACCAACCTTCGCCTAGCATCAAGATGGTTGGGTCGATTGCTGACAAAGACTTTCGGGCTTGGTTTATCGTGCTAATGGCCATCTGTCCCATCTGATCGATGCGGAAGCCATCGATGTGATATTCCGTCGCCCAGTATTTGAGAGAGTCATTAATGAACTTCGCGGCCATTGATCGTTCGTCAGCGACATCGTTGCCGCAGCCACTTCCATTGGTTAGATCTCCATTTTCATCTGTTCTGAAGAAGTAACCAGGCACTATGAGGTTTTCACTATAAGTAGCTGCATTAAAGACATGGTGGTAAACCACATCCATATTCACGCGTAACCCCTGATTGTGCATGGACTGGATCGCACTCTTTAACTCAATGATTCGAGTTGTTGGGTTTGCTGGATCTGAGGAGTAAGAACCCTCTGGAACATTGAAGTTCTGTGGGTCGTAGCCCCAATTGAAGGTTGGGGAGGACTCATCAACGGATTGGAAGTCAAAGATTGGTTGCAGTTCAACATGGGTGACACCCAGGCTCTTGATATGCGCCATTCCAGTTGGTACACCTTTATATGAGGTTTTCACATCGGTAAAAGCTAAATATTCCCCTTGATGCGCTGCAGGAACTCCACTGCTCGAATCGATTGATAGATCTCTTACGTGAAGTTCGTAGAGTGAAGCATCGGTTGGATTGCCAGAGAACTTTGGCTTGATGTTATTCCAACCAGCCGGGTTAGTTTGAGCTAAATCAACAACGACCCCTCGCAATCCGTTGATAGAGGTGGCTCGAACATATGGATCCACTGCATCGTTGGTCGAACCGTCGACTGTTACGCGGTACATGTAGATCAATCCATTTTGATCGCCTGTAAGAGATGTAACCCAGGTACCGTTTACATCTGAAGTCATCGGCAATTCTGTTGCGCCGCTAAAGGAAGTTGATCCGGCCGGGAATGTTAAAAGCGATACTTTGCTAGCAGTGGGTGCCCACACGCGAAACTTCGTTGACGCTTTCGTATATGTGTTTCCAAGATCGTTTCCAGCATAGGTGTACTTCGTCGCAAAATCTACGGAGTCAAAGATCTTTGCTTGGACAACGACAGGGTTGGCAGGAATCGCCTCGGTAGGGACAGAAGTGTAAACAGTCTTATCCCCTTGGCGAATCCAAATCTCTGCATTTCCATTGGAATCAAATGTCGAAATGAAACGATCGATGCTGCCCTCTTTTTGCACCCAAACTCCGAGGCGAATGATGAATCCAAGTTGGTCAAAAGTCGCTAACCCCGTTACATCCGCAGTAGCGATTACCCCGAAGCTATCCTTGCCTGTAAATGTGAATCCCGTATCGCTTACTCCCTTATCGTTGGAAGTCCCTGGGAGGTCCTTCCAGAGATAGACATTCCAATCCTTATAGTCGCTCGCTGACCGCTGGTAATGAATGGTGAGATGGGCGGTATCTGGCAGCGTGGCTCGCGCTGGAGCTAACCAGAGGGCAGGTTGTACGAGAGCCACGATTAGTGCAAGAGTTAAGAGCGCGCGCTGGCGAGAAGCAATATGCATTTACAAAGTTTATAGAGAAAGCCCAACTGTTTCACCTTAATTTGCCGGAATTTCAGGTGCTTTTCCACTCTTCCGCATTGTGCTCGACAAGACTATATTTTGTTGAAAGTCAAACCATTCAAGTGGATTAAACAATCTTCAGGAGGAAACGTGTATTTTCAAGATCGCTACCTATCAAATGAACAAATCCTCATGCGTGATACCTGCCGCAAATATGTGGATGAAGTTGTTGCTCCTTGGATTAGAGAAGATCGCTCACGAGAATGGTCGATGGATCCAGAAGCACGTTTAGCGCCTCACATCTTGGAGAAAGCTGATGAGATCGGATTGCGTTATCTCGGTGTGCCCGAAGAGTTCGGCGGTATCCCATTAGATGCAGATACTCTTTCACAAACGTTTGCGGTTATTTCCACCGAACTCTCTCGCGGTGACTCGGGATTGGCAGACAAGTTGGTTCAAAATTGGAAAATATCAGTTCTCTTAGGGGTACTCGCTCCGGAACATCTGAAGAAGAAATGGTTCGCTGCCTATATGGCCGATCCCCAATTTCTTATGGCGCACTGTTTGACTGAACCGCGGGGAGCGTCGGATCGTTGGCTTCCTTACAATGTTCCTGAAGCAAGTATGGAGACTAAGGCCGTTCTGCAAGGAGATGAGTGGGTCATCAACGGTCGTAAACAATTTATTAGTAATGGGTACGATGCAAAGCTCTACATTGTTTATGCAAATACGGACTCCACGCAAGGGACTATGCAGGGAACATCGAGTTTCTTAGTGCCGCGTGAAACTCCGGGATTGACAGTGACCCGCTGTAACGAAACTATCGGCGGTCGCTTCATGAACAACGGAGAGATCGTCTTTGAAAATGTTAGATTACCTGCGGACCACCTATTGGCGCACAATGATGCTCTGGGTAAAGCAGGAATCTATTTTCAACCGGGCAAAATAATGGTTGCTGCGAAGAATCTAGGTATCGGGATAGCGGCTTACGAAGATACCGTTCGCTTCGTACACGAGCGTGTTCAAGGTGGAAGAGTCCTTATAAAGCATCAGGCAGTTGCTTCTCGAATAGCAGATATGGCAACTCGGCTGGAAGCGGTGTCAGCTCTACTCCGCCATGCCGCAACCGCGGTTGATGAAGGATCGCCAGATGCCGCCATCTTGGCTACGATGGTTAAGGTATTCGCTTCTGACGAAATTCTTAAGGTTTGTCAGAACGCCATGGAGTTACACGGTGGGTACGGTGCAATGGTCGAAGTGGGTATTGAGAAATACTTTAGAGATGCCGCCGTTTGCCTCCACTCTGATGGAACGACTGATGTATCAAACTTCAAGATCGTGAAGTCAATGTTCCCTGCTACCGCTGGAACGTATGCCGGGCCCGAGTAACTTGAACTAGGGGGATTAAGGGGTTTTTCTGCGCAGATTTGCAATCTGTTCATGGTAGAAATCAGATCCGAAATCTCGAAGTACGTCGTAATACTTCTTCATTCCCCATGTCCAAAAATCAAAGTCCAGTTCGGAGATCCCATCTTGGATTGACGCCCAAAGCGTCCATCCATATTTACCGTAGACGCTGAAGAGCCAAGCGCGTGCAAATTTATCTGGACGATCTTCGCCGTAGTAAGCCGTAACCAACTCTCGTAGTGAATCAATCGGCAGAAATGATTCAGCCCAGAGATTTCCCAACTCAAAGCAGGGATCGTTATTTCCAGAATATTCATAATCGATCAACCAAATCTTCTTGCCATCGTCGATGAAGTTGGCAGCAAGCAGGTCGTTATTACAAGGAACTTTGCCGTCATCGGTCGCCTGGAAAGCGGCAAAGAGTTCATCTCCATATTTTGAAAGCTCCTCATATTCCGGAGGGATTCTAAAGCCACGTTCTTTCACAATTGCCAGGTATCCCTTTTGGATTTTGAACATATCGAAGTCCCGTACAAATGGTTTGGCTTGGTGCAGCTTTTTAATACTTTGCGCGATGCGAGGCAGATTCGCCGCTACATTTTGCGCATCATATGTAGTTCCGGGCAAAAATCCTATAACTAATAATCCAGCGCCTGGCAGATAATCGTAAACTGGCGCTGCAACGCCCGCTTCCGCAGCAATAATTGAATTTCGATATTCAGCTTCACGATCTATGGATAAAAGGCTGGACTCGTTGCTGGAAATCCGAGCAACATAAATTCCTGAATCGGTAGATATCTTGAGATTGCGATTGGTCAATCCGCCTGATAATTCCGAAATCTCAGTACGGGATCGGAGTCTGGGCACCTGGTCAAGCAACGCTCCAAAAGATTCTTCCAATTGCGTTGCAGACAAACTCATTACAAAAGGATACATTTGCAATATGGCGAATGAACAGGTCCCCAGCAGATCAAAAATTGTTGTTATTGGTGGCGGGGTTGGTGGCACCTCTGTTGCTTATCACCTGACACAATTGGGGGAGAAAGAGGTCATTCTGCTTGATCGCAGCGACTTGACCAGCGGCTCTACCTTTCACTCTGCGGGCCTGGTAGGGCAATTAAGAGCTGATCCAACGCTGACAAAGATGAATATGCATTCGGTCGACCTTTATCGACAACTTGAAAAGAGCGAGACGCCTCCCTCCTGGATTGAATGTGGCAGCATCAAATTGGCATCTACTCCGGAAAGGCTGGAAGAGATTCGCCGCCAGATCGGTTGGGCCAAGACCTTTGGATTGGATCTTCATGAAATTTCACCAAAAGAGGCGCAAGAGCGCTTTCCGCTCATGGAACTGGATGGGGTCGTTGGCGCCTGCATCATGGAGTCCGATGGTCAGGTGGATCCATCACAGTTAGCTCAGGCACTTGCAAGTGGCGCTCGCAGGGGCGGAGCCAAGATATTTCCACATACTCGCGTTCTTGCCATTCGCACCAAGAATCAACGCATAGTCGGTGTTGATACCGATAAGGGCTTTATAGAGTGTGAGTTTGTCGTGAATTGCGGCGGCATCTACTCCGCTGAAATTGGCCGATTGGTTGATGTGCGTATTCCAATTGTTCCTATGAGCCATCAATATTTGATCACTGATAATTTCTTACCCGCCGGTGCGCCAAAACTTCCATCGCTACGCGATCCAGATTTGTTGATCTACTTCCGCCAGGAAGTTGATGGATTAGTTATGGGTGGTTATGAGCGGGAGTCGCGGCCATGGGTCACAAGTCGCGAGAAATTTGATGATATTCCGGCAAATTTCAATGGGATGCTCCTTCCCGAAGAGTGGGAGCGCTTTGAAGAGATCGCGGTCAATTCGCAAAAACGTGTACCTAAAATGGCCGAAATCGGGATTAAGAAATTTATCAATGGTCCCGAAGCTTTCACGCCAGATAATGAATTCTGTTTAGGAGAAACAGAGGTGGGCGGCTTCTACGTAGCCGCTGGTTTCTGTGCTCACGGTATCGCTGGCGCTGGCGGGATCGGAAAAGTTATGGCGGAGTGGATTGTTGGAAATGAACCACCTATGGATTTGTGGCATATGGATATTCGCAGATTCGGAAATTCATATGAATCTCCAGCATTTACCATGGATAGAGTGCAAGAGAATTACGAACAGTATTACGACATCCACTATCCACTCGAAGAGCGCCAGACTGGGAGACCAGCTAAGACCTCCCCTGTTTATGAGTGGCATAAAGAGCACGAAGCAGTCTTTGGAGAGAAGGCCTCTTGGGAGCGCGTTAACTATTATCAGACTCATATCGGTGATGAAGCGAGTCGGCCTTATGGATGGGCGGGTAAGAATTGGTCTGCCGCAGTCCAGGTCGAACATGAGATCGCTCGTACCTCCGCCGGCATCTTCGATGAATCAAGCTTCGCCAAATTGAATATACGTGGCTCTCGGGCGGGAGAATTTCTTAACTTGGTTTGTGCGAACAATGTTCTTCGCGGTATCAACCGCACCGTTTACACCCAGGCGTTAAATACTCGGGGTGGTATCGAATCCGACTTCACCGTGACGCAAATTTCAGAGGATGAATTCCTCATTATTACCGGTACCGCCTTCGGAAATCACGACGGTGGCTGGCTCCGTAAACAGCGGCGTGAGCTGAAGTTTGATGACGTCCAAATTACGGATTCAACTTCCGATCTAGCGGTATTTGGAATCTGGGGACCTAAGGCTCGAGAGATATTGCAATCGATAACCACTTACGATCTTGGAAATGAGAATTTTCCCTTCATGCATTCTCGCGAGATAGAAGTTGCGGGAGCTAAGTTACGTGCAACGCGAATTACTTATGTCGGAGAACTCGGTTGGGAACTCTATTTGCCAGTTAAAGAGGGTCTCCGAGTTTGGAACGCTCTTATTGCAGCAGGTAAGCCGCTTGGAGCCGAACCTTGTGGCTACCGGGCGATTGAATCGCTGCGCCTGGAAAAG
>CAIKID010000261.1 GCA_903827345.1 uncultured Actinomycetes bacterium
ATCTTCCAAGTTCGACTATGTGGTCAAGGTGCTCTTCTACCCCGAGCAGATCTCCACCGAAGAGTTCTACCCCAGTCGTTGGGTCTTTACCTTTTGGAAGATCATCCCATTTGCGGCGCACAAAATTTTCGGGAGCCTTACGCTCTTTACCGGAACTTGCGAAACGGTCAGGAAATATCTGATAGAAAACAGAGTGACTGATCCACTGCGGGAAGCTCGGGCGAGCCAAAATCTTGAAATCATTTGTGCTGGTGACTTCATAATGAAATATGCCCGCAGCGTTAAGCCATGAGTAATTTCCACCCTGGATGAGAAGAAATCGATAAGGCATTACTGGATTCTGTACGGGCACCAAAACGCTCCACCACGTTTCAACTGCATCGGAATGAGCTGCCACCATTTCGAACAGTCTCGGTTCCCCATCATGATAAACACGAATCATGGCTCGATCTAGCTTCACATCATTTGATACCCGAAAACGGAAGGTGACTTCCTCATTTATTTCTGGGGCGTTGTGGCTCAGGTAAAGCTCGCTACCATCATGGTGGGCATAAAGTGGACTCGTCATGGGGCGAACATTCCTCATTTCATCAAAGAGTTAAACAGCGCCTTCGACACTTAACCTTTAGTCGCACCTTGAGTAAGTCCACCAATAATGAAACGCTGCAATGAAAGGAATAAAATTACTAGTGGGACGGAGGCCATCAAAGCGCCGGCGGCGAATGGACCCCAATTTTGTCCGAACTGTGCACCGACAAAGGAGTTAAGGCCAACTGCCACTGTCCGTTGGTGGACATCGGTTAAGAATAATGAGGCCAAAATAAACTCATTGAAGGTTCCGATAAAGGCGAGAAGCGCGGTGACTGCTAAAACCGGGGCTGCCAATGGAAAGAAGATCAACCAATAAACCTGGGGAGTTGAAGCGCCATCAATTCGGGCAGCCTCATCGAGTTCAAGTGGAATCGTGTCAATATAGCCGCGCAATAACCAGATGTTTACGCCCATCGAGCCGCCAAGATAAACAAGAAGCAATCCACCCAAACTTCCCAATCCGATTGGGGGAAAAACGGTATAAACCCGCTCCATCATCACATAAATGGCTGCAAGGGCAAGGAATGAAGGGAATACTTGAACCAGCAACAAAGCCTGTAATCCAATTTTCCGTCCGCGAAATTTCATACGGCTAAATGCAAAGGCCGATGCGCCACCGATAAATACCGCGATAAGTGCATTTGCCGTTGCCAAGATAACTGAGTTTAGGATCCAACGTGGAAATGGGACATGGGGGTCGGTAAAGAGTTGGTGGTAGTTTGCCCAACTAAATTGCGTCGGAATAAACGAACCCGATGTGAGCACCCCTGTAGGGTTGAAACTCGACTCGATAACGATATATATCGGAAAAACAATGAAGAGTATGAGCACCCAGATATAAGCATGGCTTAAAAGATGGCCCTTAGAGATCCGACCTTTGCGCTTTTTAACTGCTTGAGTAGCCATTACCCCACCAAATCTAAGACTCTAGAGCGGCGCAGACTCCAAAGGTATAGCGACGCGACTACCAAGAAGATGAGCATTGAAATTGCACTGGCTAATCCATAGTTCTGACTAGCACCGTTAAACGCGGTCTTGTATGTGTATGTTATCAAAATATCCGTAGCGCCTGCCGTCTGGTTATTAAGTACATCGGTTGGGCCACCGCCGGTAAGCAGATAAATCAGACTAAAGTTGTTGAAATTGAAGGCAAAGGAAGAGATCAGCAATGGAGCCAAAATTTGCAGAAGCAGAGGGAGTTTAATACGTCGCAAAATTTGACTCGCGGTGGCTCCATCCATCTCCGCGGCTTCTTCCAGATCGGCTGGAATCGCCTGTAGGGCACCGGTGCTTATGAGGTAAAAATAGGGCAGCCCGAGCCAGAGATTAACGAGGAGTACCATCATTCGCGCCAACCACGGACTGTTGAAGAAATCTATATGAGTATGAAAGAGGCCGTTGACGGCGCCAAATTGAGTATTAAACATCCCCTTCCAAATCAGGATACTCATAAAACTAGGAATGGCATACGGCAAGATAACTATCGAACGATAAAAGCGTTTGAAGCGCAGGTTTTGGTCAAGCGCGATCGCTAGAAGTAGGCCAAAGCCAAACATCAATAAAACAGAGCCAACTGCAAAAGCAAAGGTCCAGATAAAGACGCCAATAAACGGTCCACGTACGGTGGGATCGGTCAGTAGATGAGCATAATTCTGAAATTTATTGAAAGTCTTCCAACCCGGATATAGCTTATCTGCGGGATTTTTCACACTTGCAAAATTGCCATTGCCGTTATCTTTATAGATCTTGCCGGAGGCGGTATCTGTTAGAAGCCCGGTTGCCCCATCGAAATGAACTGTCTGCGTTAGAAGAGCAGCACTCGTTCCGGTCTGCGGTTGAATAAAATTGCCATCAGGCATGGGGAACTTTGCGGAAGTTATAACGCTATCTAAATTAGCCGTTTGATCTGGGGTATAGGGAATGAAGCCCGCAACACCTACCGCATCTTGTTGGGCATTTACTTTAAACTCCCCGGGGGTAAGAACAACCACAGAGTTTGCATTGGCAATATACTAAATGTGAGTGGCTGGGCTAGTCAAAAGTGCCGTGAACTTTCCCCCATCGGATCCCAAAACCATATCGTAGGTGGTGTTAGCAGCATCGGGGACAAGTCCATTATTGAGTAGTTGAGTCATCGCATCCGTTTTGCTGACAACATTGCCAGTTTGAAAATTGAAAACTGACATTTCAACGGTGTAGCCGACCGGTATTACGACAAAGAGGACTAACAGAACCAACCCTGGATAGAGAAATTTAAAGGGCATGGTGCGTTTGGAGAAGTAGACAATATTCGCCAATATTCCAACTAGGGCTACGACTAGCTCCAGCATTCCTGAGTGTTTGTGCAGCGCAGCAAGAAACATTGCAAGCAAGAGCGCATCAACCATGCCCATGAAAATAATTTTGAAGAGTAGAGCGAGAGTCCCGGTGAAGCCAGATAAGCGATTCACGTAGGACCTCCCAGTGTCTTTGACCGGCGCAAAAGTAGTTTTACGAACTTTATCTTAAAGTAAAACGAGCCGACAGTTTGTCTGCCGGCTCGTTTCAACTAGCTAGCGACTAGAGCGATGCAGCCGCATCGTTGAAGTTTTTCTGCTCGATTGCAGCAGCAGAATTGAGGCTTGTCACTACATCTAGACCCTTAACGAAGATCGCGGTATAGAGCGCGCCTACTGTGTCGTACCAGTTAGTTCCGCCTACCTTGTCATCAAGGAGTGCTGAGACCTGAGGTGTTCCAGATTGTGCAGCTGATGCAACACCCAGGGTGATTGGATCTGTAACTTGAGCCACTGCTGGGCCATTTGCTGGTGGACGTAACGATGCCTTATACATCGCAACTTGACCGGTGGTTGAAGCAAACCAGTTCAGGAGAAGTTGGCGAGCGCCAATTGATACTCCATGTACACCGGCATATGAACTCAAGAATGCTCCAGAGTAGTTAACCCATTGAGCAGAAGTTCCACCATTTAAGCCAGGGATAGCTGAAAGACCGAAACTTATTCCAGCCTTTGTGTATCCTCCGTAGTTCCATGTACCTGTGATGGCGAAAGGAATCTTTCCAGTGCTGAATGCGGTATTGCAGCCATCCCATTGGAAGAAACCAGTTGACTTGCCTGATGCATCAAGAAGGTACTTCTTAACATTCGCAGCAAATGCAGGAGAGTTTAAAACAACCTTGGTGTAATTAGGCTTGCTCTTGGAGATATCCCAAGCGCCTCCGCCAAATCCGTTAAGAATAGCTTGTGATCCCCATGTGCCGTCTGCTGCGCAAACGCCGCCAACGAGACCCTTAGCTGACTTATTGGTGTTATAGAAGTTGACCATCTGGACCAAACTTGTTGGAGCAGTTGCACCAAAAAGGGTCTTGTTATAAACAAGAGCAGTTGTGTCAATATCAAGAGCGACTCCATATTGCTTTCCGCCGTATGACATTGCAGAAATTGCACCCTTAGCGAATGCAGCGTTCACGCCGCCTGGCTGAATTGCTGATAGCTTTCCTGATTTAGCATCCAGGACGAATGAAGCTGGACCTGTGATGATATCTGGACCACTCGCAGCAGTTGCCTTAGACCAAGCATCTTGCTCTGCGGTTAGGCCTGAGAAGAATTTCACTTGAATTGTGTAACCAGGAACGAGGGTCGTGTTGCCGCCGATCAATTTCGTAAGTTGTGGGCCGCGTACATCATCAGCCCAAACAATGATGGTACGTGTTGCAGCATTTGCACTAGGTACGAGCAAAGCTGAAGCCACGAGTGCTGCGCTGGCGATGACGCCAACGAAACCTAGTTTCTTCTTATTCATGCATTCCTCCATGGATTGTTAACTCGCAAAGTCGCCAATGCGGGTATCGACGCGTGTCGAGCAGTGGTGGTAATCTATAGCGAGAACCTGGGAAATAAAAGCAAGCCAACCCCCTTAATGGAGATTGTGACTAAAGCGTTATAAATGGTTACCCGTGCAGATGTCGCTAAGAAGGCTGGGGTCTCAGCCAGCACGGTGAGTTATGCCCTAACAGGCAAGCGGTCTATTAAGCCTGAAACGAGAGAGCGCATCCTGCAGGTTGTCGCAGAGCTCAACTATGTCCCCCATTTTGCAGCAGGGGCTCTAGCGGGAGGCAAGGCAAAGACCTTGGCCATGTTATTTCCAGGCAAAGCCGCCGGCATATCCCCGGTCGCGCTGCAGTACATCACTGGTGCTGTAAACGCAGCTAGCGCTCGCGGCTATGCGTTCATTCTTTGGCCCGCTGACAACGCTGATATGAAACAGATTGTTACCTTGGCAAAATCTGGACTGCTAGGTGCAGTTCTGCTGATGGAGATCCATCTTAAAGACCAACGCGTTGCGTATCTGGTGGAACAGCAAGTACCTCTCACGATGATTGGCAGAACCGCAGATCCTGGAGCTATCAACTATGTGGACAGGGATTTTGAAGAGGTGGCCAAACGCGCGATTGATTACTTCCATGAACTAGGGCATACGAACATAGCTTTTCTTACGCAGTTGGGAGAGAAGAAGGAGAGAGATCCCCGAGGGGTCGATCAGCGCTTTCAATCTGCAATTTTAAGCCATGCAAAACGCCACAAAATGAGGGCGATCGAAATACCGAGCCGAAACGATCCTGGTTCTGGACACCTCGCCTATCAACTGATGCGGAAAAAATATACACAAGTAACGGGGGTTCTAGCCCTTCCTGATCTTGCAACTATTGGCTTCATCAATGGCGCGCACGAGGAAGGAATTTCTATTCCGGGCGATCTCTCGGTGATATCGGTAAACACTCCTCGAGCTCAAATAAATATGTCATGGCCCAGGCTAACGACGATTGATCTACCGGCCTATGAAATGGCGGCATCTGCAATAAATATAACTATTGACGAACTTGAAGGTATCTCCAACCCACATAAACAAGAGTTGTGGGCTGGCGAACTTTTAATCGGTGATTCAACTGCTCCTCTTAAGGGTTAACAGCAAATCTAGTTAATTGTGCAGTGCGTGGACTGTCTCGTCCCAACCCTTTACATCTTTAGGGCTACGTGGACCAGGTCCTACGTAGCGAGCAGATGGACGAATCAATCGGCCAGTGCGCTTCTGCTCCAAAATGTGTGCAGACCAACCCGCGGTGCGAGCAGCCGTGAACATTGAGGTAAAGAGTGGAGCTGGAACTTCTGCAAAATCAAGAACGATGGCGGCCCAGAACTCAACGTTTGTTTCTAACACGCGCTCCGGATGACGCTCGTGCAGTTCAGCCAGCGCAGCTTGCTCGAGAGCGAGCGCAACGTCATAGCGAGGTGCTCCAAGTTCTTTTGCGGTGCGACGCAGGGTGCGGGCGCGCGGATCTTCGGCGCGGTACACGCGATGGCCAAAGCCCATCAATCGTTCTCCACGATCCATAATTCCTTTTACATAGGCGCGTGCATCGCCCATCTTTTCCACGCCTTCAATCATGCTCAATACGCGAGCAGGTGCACCACCGTGAAGTGGACCCGACATAGCGCCGATTGCACCCGATAGCGAAGCAGCAACATCGGCACCAGTTGACGCAATAACACGTGCGGTAAATGTAGAGGCGTTCATTCCATGTTCTGCCGCTGAAACAAAGTAAGCATCTATGGCGCGAACATGGAGCGGATCAGGCTCTCCACGCCAGCGGATCAACATGCGTTCAACAACTGTGTGAGCTTTATCAATTTCTGTTTCAGGAACAGCCGGATGAATAACTCCGCGTGCCGACTGCGCAACATAGGAGAGAACCATGACCGATGCGCGAGCAAGATTTGAACGCGCCTCTTCATCTGAAATATCAAGGAGTGGCTTTAGTCCCCATGCAGGTGCCAGCATTGCAATCGCCGACTGGACATCTACGCGCACATCGCCGGAGTGAACCGGAAGCGGAAAACGTTCAGCATTGGGTAGACCCGGATTGAATTCATCATCAACCAAGAGGCCCCAAACATTTCCAAAGGTGACGCGACCCACGAGGTCTTCAATATCGACACCGCGATATCGCAGCGCGCTTCCCTCTTTATCTGGTTCAGCAATCGTCGACTCAAAGGCAATTACACCCTCTAGACCAGGCTTGAAATCATCGCTCACAGAAAGATCCCTCCACAATTAGGTACGCCTATTGTCGCCCTAGAAGGTGCACGGTACAAACCCCAGAGCCCAAATAGCCGAAAGGACGAAAGTGACGTTAGATACACCTATGAGCACTCC
>CAIKID010000262.1 GCA_903827345.1 uncultured Actinomycetes bacterium
ACATCGAGAACCTGTACATCAGACTCGCGCGCTTGCACCCCGTCGGTCACCATGATGCGGCAGAACGGACAGGCAACTGCAACTTCAGTCGCACCAGTTGCAAGAGCTTCATCGACGCGCGCTAGATTGATTCGAGTTCCAATTGTTTCCTCTACCCACATCCGTCCACCACCACCCCCACAACAGAATGAGCGCTCTTGATTACGCGGCATCTCAGTGATGTCGCAGCCACTGGCTTCAAGCAATTCACGCGGTGGAGCATAAATTTGATTGTGTCGACCCAGATAGCAAGGGTCGTGATAGGTCAACTTCGCCTCAGATTTATGAGGACTTGGCTTTAATCGTCCCTCTTTGATTAAAGTATTTAAGAGTTGGGTATGGTGCAACATTTCAAGTTCAAATCCGCTCTGCGCGTAATCTTTGCCAATCGTTGTGAAGCAATGTGGGCAGGTGACGACGACCTTCTTCTTTCCCTTTGAGCGCCCGGCAAATACCTCATTGAAAGTTTCGATATTTTCGGCCGCCAGAATTTGATACAGGTATTCATTACCTGAGCGACGAGCCGGATCTCCCGTACACGTCTCGCGATTTCCGAGAACAGCGAAATTAACACCTGCCATGTAGAGCAGTTCGGCTACCGCTTTTGTGGTCTTTTTGGCGCGATCTTCATAGGCGCCGGCGCATCCAACCCAGAACAAATACTCAACATCGTCGGGAAGGGTTCCGCTGACAACTTTTACTGGGAAATCGCACTCCGCAATCCAGCCCTCGCGGTTATCCTTATTTGATCCCCACGGGTTGCCGGCCTGTTCCATATTGCGAAATGTTCCGTTAAGTTCCTTGGGGAAATTGGATTCGACTAATACTTGGAAGCGACGCATATTAACGATGTGATCAATGTGTTCGATGCCGACTGGGCAGGCATTAACGCAGGCTCCGCACGAGGTACAAGCCCATAGAACATCGGCCGAAATCGGGGCGCTGTCACCCACCAAATTTTCTGTCTCGACAACCTTCGCCATGGCGTGATCGCGCATCGACATGATCAGCAACTTTGGTGAGAGCGGCTTATCGGTATGCCAGGCAGGACATTGCGATTGACAGCGTCCGCACTCGGTACAGCTGGTCATATCCAGTAAACCCTTCCACGAAATATCTCCGCGCGTCCCTAATCCAAATAGGTCATCTTCTGCAGGATCTTCGAAGTTAATTGGCTTACCCTTTGAGAGCATCTCCGGCAAGGCACCCAGTGCAGGCTTAGAAATATTCCTCTTGTAATAGATGTTGAAGAAGGCTAAAAATCTGTGCCACGCAACGCCCATCGTTAAATCAGATGCAATAACAATGAACCAGGCCATCGAAACAAGAATCTTGATGGTGGCCACGATGACGATGGCGTTCTTGATCGATGCTGGTGACATCGAATTAAAGGTAAGTACCGCCGGCCAAGAAATTGCGTAATGCCAGTTCCATGAAGTGGCGCCAGCCAAAGCTCCTTCTAATCCACGTAGCGCAATGACGCAGAAAACAATCGCCAAGATAGTTGCCTCGACGTAATAGGCCTTGCCCATGGATGATCCAGAGAAACGATTGCGGGTACGGAACCTTGTTACTTGACGAATTCCGATAAGAGTCACGATTCCAATTCCCGTGAGCGCAGCAATTGTCTCTGCAAAGAGTTCATATCCAACGAAGTGCCCGATGAGCGGTAGAGAGAATG
>CAIKID010000263.1 GCA_903827345.1 uncultured Actinomycetes bacterium
GCCAATCGGATCCTGGGAGATACGGAAACTGCTAGCAGGCTCTTTGACGAAGCGAGGAACTTCGCAATAGCAATGGGCTGGCAGGAGTGGGCCTTTTTAATCAAGGTCGATAAGGAAATAGCTGGGTTGTTTCGGGCAAATGGCTTGGACTCTTCGGCGGATGAAATTCTTCGGCGCATTAAAAGCATTGAGGAACTAGCGGCAAAAAAGAGCGCTCATGAAGCTGCTTAAAGGTGGAAAGTCAGATCCGGCAGGCACTCCCCGCCTGTCGGGCTCTGATTACACCGTTAGTTACGAGAACGTCGTGGTGACTGAGGAATTATTACGAAGATTGAAAGCTGCGCAAGATGCCGCCCCTGATCAAGCTAAGTACGGCAAATACAGAACCTGGCTGCATTACGCCAACTTGAAGCGATGGCAAAAACAGGGCCATCACTTTCAGTATTCGAACGGGCAGGGATCCTCGCATTGCACTTGTGGGCTAACGCTCCATGAAAATGGGCGGGAAGATCAAGAGATTGCCGTGGTGATCTCTAGTGCCGTTGCTAAGAAGTTATCGGCAATCGAGCTTGAAGATCTACAGAGGGTCAGGCAACATCGAAAACTGCCGAGTCTTCGCGGAATTGCAGTTGCGTTGATCATCGGATTTATCTGGCGAGAAGATCTGAACTCGTACCTATGGACGGTGATATGTCAGCAGTGCGGTGCGTACGAGATGGAGATATTTAATGTTGAAGCCCAGGCCTTTGTGAAGGCACATAACAAGGCGTGCGGCGCACTTATCAGTGAAGGAGGAAAGTAGTGGGAGTCTATGATTTTATGCATAGAGATAATGAACGAAAGAAATGGTTAAAGCGTGCAGAAGACCCACTGCTTGCACCAGAGGAAAGAGCAGTCTTTATCGCCATGGCCAATGTAATTGCTGCCCAACAGGCATTGGATTCAGCAAGATGGACTGAGAAGGTTTACTTACGAGAAAGGTTTAAAAAGTAATGGGAAATGTAGCGAACAAGCAGTGTCCGATATGTCGAAGCACGGATATCGATCAGAAATACGTAACGACCGAGCCGTATTACCAGTGCAATAAATGCGGAGAGAGGTTTAAGTAATGAAGGATGATGATGGACCGCCATTAATTTCGCAAATTCTGCCCACGCTTTGGCAGGGTGGAACAGATGACGAATTTACAACTTACCGAGGGAATAAACGCCTACCCACCATAGGAGATCCTCGGCCATTTGATTCCGTGGTCTCGTTGTGTGCATATACGTTGCCAGTTGGGTGGTTAGTAAAAGAGCTGCGCTATGCATTTGAAGATGGCGTGATCGATCCTGCGCAGTATAAAGAGATCGAGCAGGTCGCAGATTGGGCCTATGCCGAATTCAAAGCTGGCAAGAAGTTATTGGTCCGCTGCCAGGCTGGGTTAAATCGATCATCTCTAGTCACATCATTAGTGTTAATGCGCGACGGGCGCAGCCCAGATGAAGTGATTGCGCTTATTCGCAAGAAGCGCAGCGAATACTGTTTAGGCAACGAGCATTTCGTTGAATACATCCAGGGTTGGACCGGGCGCTAGCTCTATGGGGCTTTTGTGTGTCCAAATCATTTTGAAGATCCGCTTCGTCAGTGGCTCTGTCTAGGGTGGCGGGTATGAGAAATCTGCGGCTGGGGTTGAGTCTGGTTGGGCTCTCGATATTTTCGCTCTTGATTCTCGACTTTTTGCCTGGGCCATGGGTTAATGAGATGCGCTATGCGGATTCAACATTTGGTTACGTCATAATGGGATTGATCTTCTATCTCGCTATTTATTTCCTGGGGTTGCAATCACTAGAGTATTTCCGACTGCCTCGCATTCATTTCAAAACTCTTCTGGCGCTTTTGATCGCCTCCCCCTTTGCGATCTTGGGTATAGCTAACTCAGACAATGTTCACTTGAAGCCATGGGTTGCTGTGCGCGGGATTGGCTTCTTGCTGGCAATCGGTTTTGGTGAAGAGATGTTTTCTCGGGGCTTTACGTATGGAGTGCTACGACGATTTGGAAATGTGAGTGCGATATTCATTTCATCTGCATTCTTTGGGTTGCTGCATTTGAATCTCTACGTTGGGTCCAATTGGGATACGTGGATGGCATATTCACATGTGATGAGTGCCTTTGGCTTTGGGGTCTTTGCGTGCGCCTTGATGATTGTGACGAGAAGTATTTGGGTCGCTGTGATTTTTCACGCTCTGTGCGATTGGAGCATTGTCGTTGATAAGGCGTTTACAGACACTGGC
>CAIKID010000264.1 GCA_903827345.1 uncultured Actinomycetes bacterium
AAATCCTGTCTATCCCCAAGCCTCTGAAGAGGGCTTAAAACGCTGGTTTTTGGAGGTTTTAGAGGCCGTCGATATTGGAGTATGGCTCTTTGACACAAACTACTCCGGTGTTTCACTTCCACTCTCTCTAATAAATGAGCTGGCTGATATAGAAAACGTTTGCGGAATCAAGATGGGTCATGGGCACGACCGCTACTTAGAGGTGCTTGATAAGGTCGGCGACAGAATTATGGTCTGTGAACCAAGTGAGGCAGATTGGCTAGAGAATATGCAACGTCATGATCAAAAGGTTTACATGTCTGCCTCTACTCCATTTTTAATTCAAACAGCGTTACGCCAACCAATGTTGGAATACACCACCGCAGCCCTAGCTGGTGACTTCGCAAAAGCTCAGGCAATTTCCCAGGAGATTCAACCTATTAGAGATTTAACAGATAAGTGGTTGCATGGACGTTGGAAGCGAGATCGTATTAATCCCGTACCGGCTGTGAAATACTGGTCAGGGTTACTGGGGATGTCAGGTGGAAACGTGCGCCCACCCCTCGTTGATTTGAGTGATGAGCAGAAGCGCGAGATGAGAGCAGATCTAGAAAGCGTTGGTCTGATTTAAGAGAGAATTCCAGCTGTATCAACTCCAAGATCTTGCAACATAACGATCGCGGCATTACGCCCCGGCGCCCCTGTAATTGATCCACCCGGATGAGTTGTGCCACCAGTTTGATACAAGCCGGGAATCGGCATGCGATGTGATGCCCATCCTGGAACAGGTCGATTTGGACCACTGAAAGCTGGCCCGCGGTCGCCGCCATGGAAAGCCCCATTGATCATGTGGCGATTGGTCGCCCATATATCTTCCGGAGATTTAACGTAGCGCGAAATAATAATGTCATCAGTAAACGATGGCATGAATTGTCGCAGGTATGCCAACTGACGGTCCACGACTTCATGTTTTACGACATCCCAACCGGCAGAACCAGCTGGTAGTACAAAACTTTGCGCACTTAAAAATTTAACGGTATGGCCCCCATTAGGTGCCCGGTTAGGATCAACCAAGGTTGGGGTTGCCACCAAAATCCAAGGTACATTCGTAATGTGGCGGCCCAGCTTGATATCGAGGCTCAATTGCAACATATCTTCAGGCCAACCGACTGCTCCCGCAGATACTGCGCTACGTGGGCCCAATTCGGTGTCGAAAACTGGGGGGCTCTTCGTTGTGAAATATGCAGCAAATCCCGAGATTCCTACGTTGTATGTTTCGACTCCGAACTGAAACTCTTCTGGCCACATTTCTTTAGGCGCCATATCGATCAGATGCTTAATATGAACCGTTGATAGAACGGCCTTCTTGGCCCGGTATTCATCTCCATCTGAAGTCTTCACACCAATGCAGCGACCATCTTCGATAATGAGGTTGGAGACGACTTTGTCGCAAATTACTTTTCCACCATGTTCTTCGAGGAAACCAACCAGTCCTGCGGTCAATCGTCCTGATCCGCCTTCGGGTATTGACCAACTACGTGCTTGGCGGGCAAAGATGGAATATGCCAACATTCCAGTTCCAGGTTGGTCGTACCAGACAAATGTTTGGAAGGCCATCCAAAGCATAAACGATTGAATATGCTTATCTTCAAATTCGAGTTTGATGATGTCCCATGCGCTGAGCGCGCGACGACGAGCCCATATTTTACCTTGAGGGTGTTCGGCGAGACGTTGATCAAGCGATGGGCCAAACCCAACTGGTGTGAAATTAGCTGCGGTGAAAATGCTTTTAACTGCGTCGTACTCTTTGGACATACGGCGGTAGGCAGCGGCATCTTTCTTACTGAAGC
>CAIKID010000265.1 GCA_903827345.1 uncultured Actinomycetes bacterium
GGAATCTTCCGCGGTCTATTGGATGCAGGAGCGACAAAGGTAACCGACGAAATGCTCGCCCTAGCTGCAACGGCAATCGCCAGTTGCGTGAGCGACGATCAGCTCAATGCCACCTTTATTGTGCCTAGCGTCTTTGATCCAGCAGTGACTCCAGCAGTCGCCCACGCTGTTACCTCCTTGGCTAAGGCAGCAAAGTCCGTGGCCAATTAGGAAGACTCAGATACCAACTTGATAAAAATCTCTCTTTAGGAGGTTTGATTCTTGGGTAAAGCGCGGATCGCCAGTGATCGATGCCAAAATCTTGAGCTGTTCTGTCACGATCACGTGATAGTGCTTACTCAACGCTCGAGGAGTATTTTGAATTCTTAACCCGTACCAAGATACTCCCCCTGGGTTTCTAAAGGCGCTGAAGTAATGATCAATAGTGGTTGCAGCGCCATCAATCATTTGCCCAGCCCGGGCCGATTTTGTGACTTTCCAATAATCTGCCAACCCAAAGATGGCGAAATTATGTCCATTTATAACCTGCATAGGAGTGACATCCCCTGCATATTCTTCAAGCCACAGGTAATCCCGAACATCCACATAGCTGACAAAGAGTGATTGAGAGCGCAAATCTAACACTCGCCAAATATATGCAAGGCTGTTATAGAACCCATCTGCATCTTTTAAGTACTTGTCATCGTGGGTTGCCTGATACAACCTGGTGCTAAAGCTCAGCGCTAAGCCTTGGGCCATAGCTGAGTACCAAGGAGCATGAATGACATTCTGTGAATCATTATGCAACTTAAAATCAAAGGTATACGTCAACCAACGGCTCTGGCTCCCGTCGAGGCTCGAATGTTCCACTAACTGCGCCATGAGCCCAGTTGCTTCATCCAGATATTTCTGCTCTTTTGTCTTTGCATATATTTCAAGAAAATCTACCCCGCGGCGCGCAACAGTTACGGGTTGAAATACCGCTTTGCCCCGCACCGTCGCACTACTTTTTAACAACGAAGGCAAGGCGAGGGTTCTTTGCTGATACCCAGTTGTCAATGCATATGGATCAAGAAAGTTAGCATTCAAGGCGAAACCAGAAGTTTGAAATTTAATAGGTTCTCTTTGAAAGTAGTGACTGAAGACGAACCCCACCACAATGGCAAGAGTCGCCAGACCCACCGCTAATCGAGAGATTAATTTGGCACTACGAGTCACTTTGAAATGATAGACCCAGCGCTAGCTGCAATCGGTTTCATACCCCGTGAAATTTTGAGGAGGTCGGCATAAGTGAGTCCTGATACCAAGACTTCAATCGAAGTTGCGTGAAGGAGCTTCGTTGCCTTCGTCTTCCACATGGCATAACCACCGTAATTATGAATATCGGAGGTCTTGCAATTCTTCCACTGCTTGGAATTTGCCGGATCGCAGAATGCAACGATGGTGGCTTTGGCGCCGTTAATAGTGGCCGTGGCAACCTTTACGCCAAGTCCAGGATTTGAGCACTGGACTGCAGCATCTGTCTCTAAAAATTGAACTGATCGCTGTTCGCCATAAGTAGCAGCCAACCACTTCTCTTTCTTGGCGCCACAACTGAGCAATTTAAAAGAATTGAGAATTAAATCCCCTGTGGAACCAGGCTGCCAAATTTGATAACTCAATCCAGTCTGCGCATCGACATATTTATTGCCCGAGCCCATCGCATAAGTAGGAGAGAGCGAGGTGTCAAGCATTAGCAATGAGAGAAGGGCGCCGATAACTATCTTTCGCATATCTCGATCGTACTCCGTGTCTAGTTTTCAGCTCGCGCTTTAGATAGAACATTCAACTCAAAATCTCTTTACTTAACTAAATAGTTAAGTGTATTTTTAGGCTCCCGACGAGAGAAAGAATTCCACATGGCTCAACTACTTATTTCTGAAATGATCGATGCCCCTGCATCAGCGGTCTGGCCCTGGATCTCTGACATAACCAAACATTCACAATGGTCTCCCAAGCCATATAGCGTCCAACTCACCTCCGGCACCAATGGTGCGGTTGGCAGCAAGTACAGCTCTGTGGGCTTTGTCCCGCCCGCTGAGAAGAACCACAAGAACGAGGTCGAAGTAACCGAGGTCGTTCCCAATTCAAAGTTCGTCTTTAGAGCGCACGACGAAAATGGTTATTTCATCAATACTTTTACGCTGCAGGCCGTTGGCTCTGGCACGCAGGTCACTTTCCAGCATGACTTTCCTAAGATGAAAGGCATGGGCCGCATATTGCTTCCACTGCTTCTACC
>CAIKID010000266.1 GCA_903827345.1 uncultured Actinomycetes bacterium
CGCCAATGCGGTCATTGCCTACTTTGCTCGATTTATCTTTAAATTGTGTCATCCGACTCGCTTCGCCAAAGCCGGTAAGGCATTCCATGATCCAACCCAATTGATTGTGTTCGACTACGTGAGATTGCAAAAAGAGCGTGCAGTGCTCGGGATCGACGCCGAGTGCGAGCAGTTGCGCGATTGAGGTAAGGGTGTTCTGGCGCAGCTCTTTGGGATCTGGCGAGGAGGTCAGCGCATGTAGATCCACGACACAATAGAAGGCGTCGTGGCTCTGCTGTAGGTCGACCCATTGTTTGACAGCGCCCAGGTAATTTCCCAGGTGAAAAGAGCCATTCGTTGGCTGGATTCCAGATAAAACGCGGGGCTGTGACATGCGGCAATCCTACCTAGTACTAATCCCCGGCCGAGATCAATAACTGCCCCGCGCGCTTTCCTTCTAACGTCAGGACCGTTATTCGAACCCCTGCGACTGCGATTACATCGTGTACGACCGGAAGCCGACCCAGCAGATGCATAATCAATCCGCCCACGGTTTCATAGGGCCCCTCTGGCAACTCAATTCCAGTCTGTTCGTGCAGGTCCTCTAAGGAAATGAGGGCATCGATCTCATAATCTCCGCTGCGAGATTGCGCGGTCACTTCGCTCTCGGGTTCGTCATATTCATCTTCAATATCGCCGATAAAGCACTCGACAATATCTTCCAGGGTAACAATTCCATCGGTCCCCCCATACTCATCGAGCACGATGGCCAAGTGCGCCCGCTTGACCCGCAGTTCGGTGAGGGCTGGAAGGACACCTTTGGTTCCGGGTAGAAAGATCACTGGTCTCATTACGTCGAGCAAGGTCTTGCCCATTTCATCTTCGCGTGCATTCAGCAGATCTCGGACATGTAGAAAACCAATGACTTCATCGCTCGATCCTCTCGTGACAGGGTAGCGAGAGTGGGCAGTTCGAACCGCAATCGCCTTCGCTGCGGTGAGCGTTAGACCAACATCGAGAAAGTCCACCTCTGTTCTTGGAACCATGATCTCGTGCAGTACGAGATCGCCAGCGTTAAAGACATCTTCGACTATATCTCGCTCTTCGTCTGATAGGGCCGCATGTCCCGTGACCAGGTCAACAAGTTCAGCCTCCGAAATTTCAGCTCGTACTTCCTGGGCTTTAAGCCCAAAGAGTTGCACAATCGCATCAGTTGATTTTGAGAGAATCCAAATAATGGGGCGGAAAATATTTGCAATCCGATCAATACTGGGAGCCGCAGCGAGGGCAATCTGCTCTGTGCGATATAACGCTAACCGCTTAGGAACAAGTTCTCCGATAACCAAAGAGACATACGCAATCATCAACGTTACGAAGAGAACTGATATTGCCGTGCTCAACCCATGGGATAACCCCCATGTTTCCAAAATCGGAATGACGAAGGAAGTTCCGATGCGCTCTGAGCCGAGCGCTGCAGAAAGGAAGCCGCAGAACGTCACCCCTACCTGAGCGGCAGCTAAGAAGCGGTTGGGATTTTTAGTGAGTTTGGCCAGCCGTGCGGTGCGCTTGGGCTTTGCGCC
>CAIKID010000267.1 GCA_903827345.1 uncultured Actinomycetes bacterium
GCAGACCTACCAGCACCAAAAGAAAAAACTTCATCACAGGGGCCATCATGATTGATATTTGACGCGGGCTCAATAGTCAGCCGAGGAGCCCCCCGTCAGGATTGAACTGACGACCTTCCGCTTACAAGGCGGATGCTCTACCACTGAGCTAGGGAGGCGGACCGCCAAGGGCGGTACTTCAAGAGGGGCAATTATGACACGACAAAATGGCATAAGCGAACTCACCCCATTTGAGGGTAAGTTGCGCAGGTGCGCCTCGGAGTCCTAGATGTCGGTTCAAACACTGTCCACCTTCAAGTGGTCGATACCCACCCTGGGGCACGCCCAAATCCAACTTTTAACTACAAAGAAGAGTTGCGCCTCACGGAATTTCTCAACGCGAATAATGAGATCAGCGATGAAGGTGTAGATCATCTGCGCAGATCAATCGGTAACGCGGTACTTCAGGCGCGTACCGTCCAAGTAAAGGAATTTCTTCCTTTTGCGACATCAGCACTCCGCGAAGCTGCCAATGGTGACCAGATAATCGCCAATATCAACAAAGAGTTTGATATTGATTTGCAAGTTTTGACGGGCGATGAAGAGGCAAAGTTAACTTTCCTAGCTGCACGGCGTTGGTTCGGATGGTCCAGCGGGCGTCTCCTTGTCATCGACATCGGTGGGGGCTCACTTGAGATCGCCGTAGGCGTGGATGAATCTCCAGAAGTTGCCACATCACTTCCCCTAGGCGCATCTCGCCTCACACAAAAATTCTTAACCGGAAATCCTTACTCTCAAAAGGGAGTAAACGCGATGCGCGAACATATTGAGTCACAACTCGAAGCTGTTTTGCCGGCCTTAGTTAAGCATCAGGATTCTGATCGTTCCATCGCCACGAGCAAGACGTTGCGCACCTTGGCTCGCCTGAGCGGTGATTGGTTCGATACCAATGGCAGCGTAATTAAATTCGATATTGTGCGAAAGATAGCCACCAGGTTAGCTGATATGACCCACGAAGAACGCACGAAATTGCCTGGGGTATCTTCCAACCGCGCTAAACAGATTGTTGCAGGAGCATTTGTTACAGAAAGTGTCATGCGAAACTTAGATCTGCGGGAACTCGAGATCTGTCCATGGGCTTTACGCGAAGGTATAGTTTTGAAATATATGGATTGGATGGAGAACCGCTAAACGCTAGGTGCGGCCATTCGATCGATCTGCAAAACCTCTTTCTTATTGTGAAAGAGTACCCAGGCCTCGCCCGGTAACAATTTATTGTCCGGGTAATCAAAATCAATCTTCTTGGTCAGCTTCTCCATCATGCGGGGCAAGACGGGATTATGACTACATAAAATTATTTGCTTCTTCTTCTTAATCAAATCCTTAGCGTATTCAATCGCCTTCTCTTTGTTCTTTTTATAAGTGTATTCACTGACGGCATTGGTGATGACAGGAGTGATTTGCAGCGACTTCGCCATCAAAGCGACAGTATCGAGGCATCTAACTGCATCTGAGGTGTGAATCTCTTCGACGCCATAAACCTGGTAAAGGGAGAGCATTCGCTTTGATTGCAGCTGGCCAACAAGTTGCAGCGGGCGATCTTCATCTTCACCCTGCCACTCTGTGCGTTCCAAAGCTTTGCCATGGCGCAACATAATCAAGGCCGATGAGTCATACGGAGTTGCGCTAAAGCGGACCAGTATCTCTCGATCGCTATCTCGAGTGGCCCGGAACGCTGCCGATTGCAGGTCCAACCAGATTATCTGATCGACCTCTTCGTTAGCATGAAATGAGCTGTGATCTTCTACAAGAGATGCACTCCAATAGGCGACGTTCTTCAAACCATCCGGTACATAGTATTCAACCGAGCCAACATAGGGACCTAATTTTATGCTCAAGCCGGTCTCTTCGAGGATCTCGCGATACGCGCAAGAGATAAGCGCTTCACCTTCTTCGACCTTACCCTTGGGAAGCGACCAATCGTCATAGCGCGGGCGATGCACTAGTAAAACTTCAATTTCGCCTTCGATATCTCTTCGCCAGACAACTCCGCCGGCGGCAACGATTGCAGGTGTCATCCTCGAGTCCGATACCAATCTATTGCTGATGCATGGAAGTCCTTAAGTCTTACGCCATCAGGACCCTCTTTAACTTCGAGCCACTTTCCATCGGGCAGCATCTCCCAGCGCACAAATTCATCAGAGAGATAGCTATCTATCGCACCAATAAGAAACCGCTTGTGATCTCCTTGTGTTACTTGTACCAAACTTTCAACGCGACGATCAAGATTTCGATGCATCAAATCTGCACTACCGATGTACAACTCATCATTACCATCGTTGGCGAAGTGGAAGATTCGAGAGTGCTCTAAGAACCGACCGAGGAGCGAACGGACGCGGATATTCTCGGAAAGCCCTGGAACTCCGGCGCGCAAAGAACAGATCCCTCGAACAACTAATTCGATTCTGACTCCAGCAAGAGACGCTTTATAAAGCGCTTCAACAAACTCTTCGTCGAGAATTGAATTGAGTTTCATCCGAATAAATGCAGTCTTGCCAGCGTGGTGATTAGCGATTTCACGCTCAATACGCTCAAGCAATCCGGTTCGCATGGTGCGCGGAGCAACCAGGAGGCGGGTAAAAGCAGTCTGCGGAGCAAACCCTGAAAGCTGGTTGAAGAGTTTGTTTACATCCTCGCCCAAGACTGGATCGGCAGAGAGTAGGCCAAAATCCTCATACATACGGGCGGTCTTAGGGTTGTAGTTACCCGTTCCGATATGGGAATAGCGTCGAATTCCATTGGTCTCCTGCCGAACAACGAGTGATAACTTGGCGTGAGTCTTGTACCCAATAAGTCCGTAGACGACGTGGACTCCTGCATCTTCCAATTTACGAGCCCAACGTACGTTAGCGAGTTCATCGAATCGTGCTCGAATTTCTATAACCGCAAGAACTTGCTTGCCCGCCTCTGCTGCTTCAATCAGAGCCTGCACGACAGGGGAATCACCGGATGTGCGATACAAAGTCTGCTTGATTGCTAATACATGGGGGTCGGCTGCTGCCGATTCCAAGAATCGGACCACGCTAGATGTAAAGGATTCATAGGGATGATGCAAGATAATTTCACGACGGCGGATTGCATCGAAGAAACTATCGGTGGAATCCGGATCGGTCTCGCGCAAATCCGGAGCCACTTGATTTCTAAATGGCGGGAAGCGAAGTTCAGGCATATCGATATCGGCAAGTTGATGCAGACCAGTTAAATCTAGAGGCTCCTTATATCTGCTGATGTCCTCTTCTTTGATATTGAGTTCATCCATAAGAGTTCGGAGCAGCGCTGGGTTAATATCTCGATCTACTTCTAATCTCACCGGTGGTCCAAATTTGCGACGCAGCAGCTCTTGTTCCATAGAGGCCAGCAGATCTTCTGATTCTTCCTCTTCAAGTTCTAAATCGGCATTGCGAGTGAGACGGAAGGTGTAATGATCCTTGACTTCCATTCCTTGGAAAAGTTCGTGCAAATTGGCGATGATCACTTCTTCCAGGGGAACAAAACGTCGCACGCCAGCCCGACCGGTTTCCACAAAGCGCGGCAGGTTTGAAGGAACTTTGACGCGGGCAAAGAGATCCTCTTCGCTATCCGGCTTTGTCACAACAACAGCAAGATTGAGTGAGAGTCCCGAGATATAGGGAAAGGGGTGCGAAGGATCCACAGCAAGTGGAGTTAGAACGGGAAAGATCTTGGTGTGGAAGACCTTATTCACCGCTACCTTTTCGGCATCATCCAAGGAACTCCACGCAGCAAGTTCGATTCCGTAAGTACCCAGGTGCGGCAGGATCACATCGTGAAATGCCTTGGATTGACGCTGCAATAGTTCTTGAGTCTTTTGTGCAATCTCGCTCATTAATTGCATCGGGGTGTATCCAGCGGTGTTGGGTTTAGTAACTCCGGTTTCCAGTTTACGTTTTAGTGTTGCTACGCGGATCATGTAAAAGTCGTCGAGATTGGAAGAGAAAATTGCTAGAAAACGACAGCGCTCCAATAACGGCACTGATGAATCTTCCGCCAACTCCAAGACACGCTCATTGAAGGCCAACCACGAAAGTTCGCGATCGATTAAACGTCCTCTGGGATCCTCAGTGATCAGATGTGACATGTTGCTATTTTGCCGTATTTAGATGAACGGAGGGTAACTAAATGGTGGACGCAGCGCGGTTGGCTGCGATCTGGTGCAGGACGACGGCTGTCGCCACGCTGGCGTTGAGCGATTCGACATCCGATTGCATAGGGATGGAAAGGATCAGATCGCATGTCTCGCGCACGAGGCGGGAGAGGCCCTTGCCCTCGCTGCCGACGATCACATAGATCGACTCCAGAGCGAGTGAGAATTTTGGAAGTGATTCATCACCCTCGGCATCGAGCCCGACCACAAAGTATCCAGCCTTCTTGGCATCTTCCAAAGAACGAACCAGATTCGTTACTTGAGAAATGGGAAGTCGGGCAGCGGCTCCCGCTGATGCCTTCCAGGCCGAACCAGTCATCGCAGCTGTGCGACGTTCCGGAATGACAACGCCATTGGCGCCAAATGCCGCTGCGCTACGAACGATTGCCCCCAAATTATGTGGATCGGTAACTCCATCGAGTCCAATCAATAGCCCAGGCTTCTGAATCTTTTTGAGCAGCTCTTCAAAGTTGGCATATTGAAAGGGCTTAATAACAAGGGCAATTCCTTGGTGCATGGTGGTTCCGGTCAAGCCATCGAGGACTCCGCGCGGAACCTCTTTGATGAGCAGGTTCTGATTCTTAGCCAGGCGCATCGCCTCTTGCATACGCTCATCAATCTCAGCGCGCTCCGCAACGAGTAGCTCTTTAGCAGGGATCTTCGCGCGTAGCGCTTCAACCACTGGGTTGCGACCAGCGACGGCATCAGAAGATGGTCTGGTTTCGCGCCGGCTCTCGGGTCTGCGGGTCTGCTCTCGCTTTGGCGCAGCTGCGCTCTCGCGACGTTTCTTACCTGGACGCATTAGCTGATACTCCATCTGGTGCCGGCGGAGGTATCTTCAATAACCACGCCTAACGCCGCTATTTGATCACGGATTGCATCTGCTGCTGCAAAATCTTTACGGTCACGCGCGGCAGCGCGTTGTTCGAGAGCAAGGGCTACTAAGCCATCTAGTACATCTGTATTAGAAGAATTTGATGTAGCGAATATTGGATCGAAAGGATCGCAACCCAGAATGTTCAGTGCGCCGCGGATTTCGGCCGCTGCAACTCGCACGCCAGGAAGATCGCCAGCGGACAAGGCAGTGTTACCCAATCGCATAATTTCAGCAACGACTGCGAGAGCAGTTGGTACTGCCAGATCTTCATTCATCGCTTCGCTAAATCCAGAAGATATAACTCCCTCTGGGGTTTCGCCCAATACATCAGTCGCCCGCTTTAAGAATCCTTCGATGCGGCGGAAATTTACCGATGCTTCTTCCAGCGCTGCAAAGGAAAATTCCGTCATCGAGCGGTAATGCGCGCTTCCCAAATACCAGCGCAGTTCGATACCGCGGACCGATTTTAAAATTTCGTGGACTTGCAGGGAATTACCCAGTGACTTGGACATCTTCTCACCAGAAGCAGTTACCCAGGCATTGTGCATCCAAATATTTGCAAAACCCCACCCTGCGGATTCCGACTGGGCAATTTCATTTTCATGGTGTGGAAAAATTAAATCTAATCCCCCGCCGTGAATATCAAAGGTTTCGCCAAGATATGCATGGGCCATCGCCGAACATTCCAAATGCCAACCAGGGCGCCCCGCTCCCCACGGAGTGGGCCAGGATGGGTCTCCTGGTTTAGCGGCTTTCCAGAGCGCGAAATCGCGCGGATCCTTTTTATAGGTTAAATCGGCATCTTCCGCCGATTGCAGATCATCGAGCTTCTGATTTGAAAGCGTGAGGTACGACTTTAAGTGGCGAACATCGAGGTAGACATCACCGTTGCCCGGTGCATATGCGCTGCCATTGGCGATCAGTAATTCCATGAGTTCGATCATCTGCGTAATGTGCCCGGTTGCCCGCGGCTCATAAGTCGGAGGAAGAACATTGAGAGCTCGGTAGGCCTCGGTAAAAGCACGCTCATATTTTTGTGCAACCGCCCACCATGGAATCTCTTCGTGCGCTGCTTTATGCAAAATCTTGTCGTCAATATCTGTCACATTGCGAATAAAGGTAACGTCATAGCCGCTGGCAGTTAACCAGCGACGCAAAATATCGAAGTTGACGCCGCTACGGACATGGCCAATATGGGGCGGAGCTTGCACGGTCGCACCACACAAATAGATTCCAACCTGGCCCGGTTTAAGCGGCTGGAAATCTGCAACCTGGCGGGTTGCGGTGTTATATAACTTAAGGTGCGCTGACATTAGGAGATTCTACCGTGCGCTACGAAGTAGTAGAGCAGTGGCAATGGCGGATATGCCACGCCCCTCACCAGTGAAGCCCAAGCCATCGGTCGTCGTCGCGCTCACTGAAACACTCGCTCCACCGAGCGCTAAAGAGATCACATAAATCGCCTCGGCTCGCCGCGGTCCTATCTTGGGGCGATTTCCGATAATTTGAACTGAGACATTGTTGATTACATATCCCGCCGCGCTGACCCGTTCTACACACTCGGTCAAGAGCTGTAAGCCACTTGCGCCTGCATATTTAGGATCGGCGGTTCCAAAGTTGGACCCTAAATCACCAAGTCCGGCAGCGCTAAAGAGTGCATCACATATTGCATGTGCAGCAACATCACCATCGGAATGTCCATCAACGCCAACTTCATTGGGCCAGAACAAACCAGCAAGCCATAATGAACGCGCTGCATTGCTCGAAAAAGCATGTGTATCTGTGCCAATACCAACGCGCATTTCACTATTCACTTCGGGAATAAGCGTGCGTTCCGCTTTTATGAGATCACTCATCGTCGTTATTTTGAATGCGCGTTCTTCGCCCGCGATGACTTTTACATCAACACC
>CAIKID010000268.1 GCA_903827345.1 uncultured Actinomycetes bacterium
TGAACCTGCGAGCTGTCTACATACACCTCGGTTGGTTCCAAATCTCTATCACGAACCTCATCGTCATTATTGGCATGCTCGCCCTCTTCGGGTTGGCCCTCTTCCTTCCATTCCCTGGCAATAAGAAGAAGGGTCAAAAATGAGCACCAGTACCGAAAAAGAAATGTGGGTTACCAAACTCCGCAAGGGTTGGCAGAAGACTCTGCCGGTTGAAAAGCTCTTGCCTGACACGCAACCCGCATATGTTGCTTCCTGGATCTACCTCTTCGGGGTAGCGACACTGGCCTCCTTAGGCCTGATCATCGCTACTGGCTTATGGCTCTCTTTTGAGGGCGCTAGCTGGTACCACGGCTCAAGGGTCGGACACTTTGTGAATAGCCTGCACTTCTGGTCTGTTCAGTTCTTCTTTGTCTTTATGGTCGTACACCTTTGGGGCAAGTTCTGGATGGCTGCTTGGCGCGGTCGCAGAATGCTCACCTGGATTACTGGGGCGCTCGCCTTCGTAGGATCCATCGCAACCGCTTTTACCGGATACCTCGTGCAGTCGAATTTCGATTCGCAGTGGATCTCCTATGAAGCGAAAGATGGCTTTAACTCGGTAGGCGTGGGATCGCGATTCACCGTCACAAATTTTGGTCAGATGCTCTTGCTGCACGTTGCATTCCTGCCGGTGATCATCGGGGTTATCACCTTGATTCACGTCTTACTTGTCAGAGCTAAAGGCGTTGTTCCGCCGATCGATGCATTTAACAAAGAATTGGGGGAGCGGAAATGAGCGATCGTCGCGCCGAACTCGAATCGGCACCTTGGGGTGGCAGAACTCGTCGCTATGACCTCATCAAAGAGGGCGTTGTTGCAGTCCTGATCATCACCGTTCTCGTTGCTGCGCTTTCAACTCTCTTCGGTTCGCCCGATGAAAAGCAAGTTACTTTCAAGGAGTGGGCTACCGCTGCACCAGCAGATTTTTATGCCACCTCAGTACAAGAACTTGCCGGTTCGAGTGGAACAGCAGGATATGGCGCTCCATATAACAAAGCCTCGGATGGAGTTAATCTCGGTCCGCTGTACCTTGCAAAATTATTGGGCGTAACCCATCCGGTTGATACAGTAAATGACTTTGTCATTACGCCGCTCACGACGGTTTCAAACGCAGCACCTGTGGCCGATGCTCTTAAGCAATGGCAGGCATCTGATGCAAAGACGCAGTCAACGTGGGCTACAAATTATGACGCCGCGCTAACTAAAGCCGATCAGGATCAAGCCAAGGTGGTGGATGGAAATTATGGCCCAGTTCCAGAATTAGCTGCGGGCTTGCTAACCATGGCACAGGCTGGTTCATTGGATGGCGCACTGCTATCTCAAGGAAATTACTTCCAGACTGACAACACGAAGCAGACTCTCTTCCTTGGTGACGGCGGTTACTTCGACGGCAAGAGCACTGATTCGAATCTCCAAGGCTCGACATGGGGCATGATGAATGAAACTGGTCGCTATCCAGGTCAGGCCTGGCTCTGGTTGTACTCGTTCTGGTATCA
>CAIKID010000269.1 GCA_903827345.1 uncultured Actinomycetes bacterium
ATCAAGATATTCTCTTAGAGGCTGGCATCGAAAACGCTGGCGCTTTCGCCGCCGTTTCTAATGGCGACAATTCAAATATTCTTGCAGCGCGCGTCGCGCGCGAACGCTATAACGTTCAAAATGTCGTCGCCCGTATTTATGACCCAGAGCGGGCCGAAATTTATCAGCGCCTAGGAATTCCAACTGTCGCCACCGTACTGTGGACTACGGATCAGATGATGCGCAGATTGGCACCTGAAGGATCGCAATCCGAATGGCGTGATGCGAGTGGCACCGTTCAACTCTGTGAAGTCGCACTGCACCGTTCTTGGTTTGGCCGCCCTGCACTGCTCATTGAAGAGGCGACAGGTGCGCGCGTAGCATTTATTACTCGCCTGGGCGAAGGTCTAATCCCAAATAGTCACACAGTTTTGCAAGAGGGTGATCTCGTCCATGTCATTCTCATGGAGACGGATCGTTCGAAACTCGATGAGATTCTCTCCCGTGAACCAGAAGTGAATTAAGGCGACCTCATGAAGATAGCAATCGTTGGAGCAGGAAACGTCGGCCGAGCTATTGCTCGTGAATTGATCGAGAATAAGCATCACGTTCTCTTGATTGATCGTGACCCTAAAGCTCTCAAGATGGATACCGTTCCCGAGGCCGAATGGTTATTAGCCGATGCCTGCGAAATCTCTTCGCTCGATAATGCCAAACTCTCCACCTGTCAGGTTCTCGTCGCGGCAACCGGTGATGACAAGGTAAATCTTGTCTCCTCACTTTTGGCTAAGACCGAATATGGCGTGCCACGCGTTGTTGCTCGTATCAATCATCCAAAGAACGAATGGCTCTTCGATTCCTCTTGGGGAGTCGATGTTGCAGTGTCTACTCCAAGAATTATCTCGGCCTTGGTTGAAGAAGCCGTAACGGTCGGTGACGTCGTTCGACTCTTCTCGCTTAAGCGCGGCGGAGCCAACCTGGTTGAGATCACACTTCCTGAAGGTGCCAAGGCATCGGGCCGGACTGTAGGAGAAATTGCATTCCCAGCGGGAAGTTCGCTGGCATCAATTGTTCGAGATGGCCACGTCATTACTCCCCAGGATCAAGATATGTTGATGAGTGGGGATGAATTAATTTTCGTTTCAACCGCTGCTGCAGAGAAACTTCTGAAAGATTGCCTACTCGGTTTTTAATTCCGGCTTCACGGTAGGTACTTTCCGCAATATCAGCCAGGTTCCCCAGGCAACTGCTAAGAACAATGGCGTTCCCATAATTAACCGAGCCGTGCCCAGCCAATTGATGTGATTGGTTCGATAGAGCGGATACTGCACGAGCAAGCGCGATACGAAGAGTGCAACCCAGAGCCATCCCGCTCTTAAGTAAGCCCGCTTTCTTGCCGGTACAGCTCTCCAGGCGAGATTCTCTCCGAGCACTGGTCCGAGTAGCACACCTAAAACCGGCCACCCTGCAATATTGGCAATTGTGTAAATGGATCCATAAATCACATTGATGATCAGCCCGGGGAGATAAAAATCCGCCGCCTTACCCGTGTGACGGGCAAGAAGTGCACAGAAGACAACTCCGATCACCCCAGAGATGGCATGTTGCAAGGTCTCACGTTTTACCAGCCGAGCAATGGCGAATATCAAGGAGAGAGCAACGGCGGTAATCGCAGAGTTGTTGAGGCTATGCGAAATGTTGAAAACAATCAGGAATACGATGGACGGTAAACCACTGTCGAGCAGACCACGAGTTCCGCCGAGAGCGTCTAAAACTTTAGCTTTATCTTCCAGATGGCCGTCATAACTCATTTGGACGCTGTACCTGTCGAACCGAAACCGCCGCTGGCGCGCTCAGAACCTGGCAATTCATCGACTTCGACAAATTGGGCAGCCTCTACGCGCTGAATAACAAGTTGCGCAATTCGATCGCCCTTCTTAAAAGAGATCGCTTCACGTAAATCGTGGTTAATCAAAATTACTTGGAGCTCACCGCGAAATCCTGCATCAACGGTGCCGGGAGTATTGACCATCGATACCCCATGTTTAATTGCTAGTCCAGAGCGCGGATGAACAAAAGCGGCGAAGCCAAAGGGTAGTGCGATAGAAAGTCCCGTTGGAACAAGAAGACGCTCCCCCGGCTCAATCGTGACATCAACGCGCGTAGTGATATCAGCCCCAGCATCTCCAGGCTTTCCATATTGTGGAAGTGGCACATCGGGATATAAACGCTTTACGAGTACCTCGACGCCTTTCATGGATTGATCTCGAAATCAGGATCTACAAAAGCCAACAACTTCGGGTTTTCACGAATGTGATCGATAAATTCCTTAGGCGCTTTCTCCAAGAAGTGAGCCATTGGAACGATGACGTAAAGAGAGCTAGCGCGCACGGCGATGGGACCTTCGAAAGATTCTAGGTGCCCCTGCGCTTCGGCATAAACTTTGCGACCCGATTGTCCAGTGATCTGCGCGGTGATATACAACTTGCTCCCTACCGGAACTGGCAGAACAAAGTCTGTTTCTAAGCGCGCGGTAACAGCTGGCGCGCGGATGAGCCACATTAATTTTCCGAGAGCCTCATCAAATGCGAGCGAAAGCAATCCGCCATGCGCCAACCCTGGTGCACCTTGATGATTGGCCGTCACGGTGAAGATCGCGGTTATGTTCTGCCCCTCGCCGGCATGCGCAACGAGGTGTAAACCTGTCGGATGTAAATCACCGCAGCCGAAACAATTTG
>CAIKID010000270.1 GCA_903827345.1 uncultured Actinomycetes bacterium
CGAAATTTAAATGGCCATACCAACGAATCCAACCCAAATCCGCGTTATTCAAGACGATGACTGTGATGGGTAAATTCAATTCGAGAATAGTCGCAAACTCGCCGATCGAATATGCGAGCGCTCCATCTCCCGTTAATACAACGGTTCGCTTACTGGGGTTTGCAATAGCAACCCCAATAGCGGCGGGAACTGAATAGCCAAGTCCAGCTAGACCGCGCGGCATAAATACCTTTTTACCGGGTGATATCTGCTCGTAATAGACCCCAGCCCATCCGCTCGACAAACTAGCATCACAGACAATTAAATCATCATCGTTAAGTTGTGCTTGAATTTCTCCAAGAACGCGCTGCGGCAATATTGGAGTGGCATCACTGCTTCGCTCAGCGGTACGGGCAGCGTTCCACTCGCTCTTGAATTTTGTAATTTCTAATTTCCACTCGGGGCGTGGAACCGTTGCCGTGGCTTGCGCAAGCGCCTTTAGGCCACTTCGGGCATCCGCAAATATCCCAACGACATTTTCAAAAGAGCGACCGATTTCCGCGGGATCTATATCTATTTGAATAATTGTCTGATCTTTCCGTGGAAGAGCCCAGGCGAAGGTTGGCCCGCTACCCGCTTTAGTTCCCAGGAATACGACAACATCAGCGGACTCAAGAGCTGCGCGTGCTGCTGGCGTTCCCATTTGACCCACCACGCCAACAGCCAACGGATGATTCTCGGCAATGACGCCTTTACCAGATAGTGAAGTTGCGATTGCACAAGTCTGGCTATCTGCAAATTCTGCAATTTCTGCAATTGCTCCAGAGATAAGTGCACCTCCGCCAGCAATGATCAATGGACGTTTTGCTGTGCTAAAGATTTTGGCGGCTGCTTGTACATCGTCAGGATCGGGAGCGGTGCGAAAAGCTGGATAACTACCAAAACGAGAGATTGCTTCCTTTGGTTGCAATAGTTCTAACATCTCAGATGGTAATTTTGAGTCGAGAATATCTTGCGGTAAAAAGAGAACCGTCGGGCCCGGGCGACCTGTCGTGGCTTGTTGAAAAGCTTGACGAACCAAGTCGGGCATTGCCTGCAAACTAGGGACGGTTGCGTACCACTTTGAAACTGGGGCTAATAGATTCACTTGGTCCATCGCCTGTGACGCGGCCGAACGATATTGATGCAGAGTTAAATTCGCGGGAAGAGCACTGACCAAAGCAACTATCGGAATTGATGCGCCAAGTGCTTCGCCTAGCCCAGCCGGTAAATTCGCTGCGCCTGGACCCACCGTTGCATCGCAGACTCCGACCTTGCCAGTAGCGCGCGCATATCCATCAGCTGCGTAAACACCGGTCCGTTCATCTCGAACGAGAATATGGTTGATTTCAGTCCGGTGATTGATGCCATCGTAGAGGGCATACGTTTGACCACCAGGAAGCCCAAATACATACTCAACGCCATGCTCAACAAGTAATGCCGTGAGCAGCGCACCGCCATGTGCGTGATTGATCTCCACGTTCCGACGCTCCTCATTATGCAATCGATTGCACCCAGTTTAGAGGGGATTACCGCTAAGTCAAGGCTTTTTTAAAAATACACTGACAG
>CAIKID010000271.1 GCA_903827345.1 uncultured Actinomycetes bacterium
ATCACCATCTTGCCGTACGTCTTCACGATCCTGGTGCTGGCCTTCTCGGCAGGCAAAGTGAGACCTCCGGCGGCCGCCGGTAAGCCCTATGAAAAGGAGCAGTCATAACCATGGACACAACTCTGCTTCGCATTGAAAACCTCAGCAAGACCTTCGCTACCGTTAAAGCAAATGACAATATCTCTTTGGAAGTAAACAAGGGTGAAGTCGTAGCTCTGCTCGGAGAAAATGGCGCTGGAAAGTCCACTCTCGTAAAGAGCGTCTTTGGTTTAGTAAAACCCGATTCGGGCACCATCGCCATCAAGGGCGAAGTCATCGAAGCTGGTGACACCGCCGCCGCAATCAGGCATGGCATCGGAATGGTGCACCAACATTTTCAACTGGTTCCAGTTATGTCAGTTGCTGAAAATATTATTTTGGGCGATGAACCCCATAAAGGTGCCTTCATTTCATATGCAGAGGCTCGCGAATCCGTAAAAGAACTCTCCGATAAGTTCGGCCTAGATATTGATCCCGATGCCATCGTTGAAGACCTTCCAGTTGGTTTACAGCAGCGCGTAGAAATCCTCAAAGCCCTGCGCAAGAATGTTGACCTACTTATTTTGGATGAACCAACCGCTGTCTTGACGCCACAAGAAATTGAAGAATTACTCCAAGTAATCCGCAATCTATCTAGCCAGGGCGTGGGCATCATCTTCATCACCCATAAATTGCGCGAAGTACTGGCAGTCGCAGATCGCATCGTGGTCTTACGTAACGGCAAGAGTGTCGGCACAGCGACTCCCAAAGAGAGCACCGAATCTTCGTTAGCCCAGTTGATGATTGGCCGCGAGGTCATCTTTAGGCTCGACAAGAAGGAAGCTAAACCTGGGGCCGTTGTTCTTGAAATTGATGATCTGTATGTAAAGGACGATCGCAAGTTAATGTCCGTAAATGGCTTGAGCCTTTCCCTGCATGCCGGGGAAATCCTGGGTGTAGCGGGCGTCGAAGGTAACGGTCAGCGCGAACTCGTCGAAGCTCTTACAGGTATGCGCCCGACGGTTAAGGGTTCATTTTCGATTTTGGGAGAAGTTGCCACTGGAAAGAACCCGCACGCCATTCACACCATGGGCGTATCCCACGTGCCCGAAGATCGCGAAAAAGATGGTTTGATCGCCACCCTTTCTATTGACGAGAACTTGGTTCTCAATCAATATAAAAATCCTCCCTTTGCAAAGGGATGGATACGTAACATCGCAGCGGTCAACTCTTATGCAGAAAAGATGATTGAAAAGTTTGATGTAAGGACGCCTTCAGGCAAGTATCCAATCAACTCCCTTTCAGGTGGAAACAAGCAGAAAGTCGTCATCGCTCGTGAGATGAGCCAAGACTCAAAGATCATTATCGCCTCACAACCAACACGAGGCATCGACATTGGTTCCATCGAATTCATCCATAACCAATTGCTTGCTTCCCGCGATTCCGGGGTAGCTGTCCTCTTGGTTTCTGCCGAACTCGACGAAATTCTCTCTATATCTGACCGCATCGCCGTCATGTATGGCGGAAAGATCGTCGCAATTTTGGATCCCCACGATGTAGACCGCACTCAGATTGGTCGATTGATGGCAGGCGCCACGCAGTAGTTGCCCAGACGCCTTATCCTTAAACAATGCGCGCCATCCACTTCACCCAATTCGGCGGTGAACTGACAGTAAAAGATGTCCCCACCCCAACCCCACCCACCAACGGCGTCGTCATCGAAGTAAAAGCTACCGGCTTATGCCGCAGCGATTGGCACGCCTGGATGGGCCACGACAGCGATGTCGTATTGCCACACGTCCCCGGCCACGAACTAGCAGGCATCGTCTCCGCTCTAGGCACAGGCGTAACACAATTCAAAGTCGGAGATCGCATCACCGTTCCCTTCGTCAACGGCTGCGGCACCTGCCAGTACTGCACCAGCGGCAACGCACAAGTCTGTCCCACCCAAACTCAACCTGGGTTTACCCAGTGGGGCTCTTACGCGCAATATGTTGCGGTCGAAAACGCCGACTTCAACTTAATCGCACTACCTGATGCAATCTCCTTTTCAACGGCAGCCGCACTTGGTTGTCGCTTCGCTACCGCCTTTCGTGGATTGACTGCCCGCGCAAGAGTGCAACCCCAAGAGTGGGTCGCCATCTTTGGATGCGGGGGAGTCGGACAGTCTGCAATCATGATCGCCAAAGCACTAGGCGCGCGAGTAATCGCCATTGATATTTCACCCGTCGC